>JAEMSB010000772.1 GCA_016463045.1 Niveispirillum sp. | reverse complement strand
GTCGAACAGCGCGCGGTTCCGGCCAAGCCGGGTAAGATCTATATCCAGGCCGGCGCCTTCGCCAGCTATGACAATGCCAACAAGCTGCGGGCCAAGCTGAATTCCATTGCGCCGACCAACCTGTCGAACGCCATGGTCAATGGCACGCAATATTTCCGCGTTCGTGTTGGCCCGTTCGATCAGGTTGAACGCGCCGATCAGGTGCTGGCCCAGGTTCTGCAGGCCGGCACGTCGGAAGCGAAGATCATCGTGGACTGATCCTGGCGTCCGGCGCCCCGTGAAATCGGGGCCGGCACCATGTTTCATGATGTTGCACAATGTCGCGGTGGCGCGCAGGTCTGGACATGTCCACCTTGCCCGTCCCACTGTCGCCGGGGGTCTGGCCCCCACCTGTTCTTGTTGTGAAGGGTTGATGAAAGAGATGGATATTCGGATCGCACATCGGATGAAGGGTGCCGCCCGCTTCTTTGCCGCGACCCTCCTGTTCACGGTGTCGGCGCTGCCTGCGATGGCGGTCGATCTGGACACCATTGCCAGGGAAGCCATCCTGGTCGATGCCGAGACCAACACGGTCCTGTTCGAGAAGAACGCGGATGAGCGCATGCCCACCTCGTCAATGTCGAAGGTGGCGACCGCCTACATGCTGTTCGAACGCGTGAAGGAGGGTCGGCTGTCGCTGGATGACACGCTACCCGTGTCGGAACGCGCCTGGAAGGTCCAGGGCTCCAAGATGTTTGTGGAGTTGGGCAACAACATCAAGGTCGAGGATCTGGTCCGCGGCATGGTGATCCAGTCGGGCAATGATGCCTGCGTGGTCCTGGCCGAGGGTATGTCGGGCACTGAAGAAGCCTTTGCCGCCGCCATGACCAAGCGGATGAAGGAGCTGGGCCTCAACAATACCAACCTGATGAACGCCTCGGGCATGCCCGATCCGAACCATTATTCCACGGCCCGCGACCTGTCGATCCTGGCCCGCCACCTGATCCGGGATTTCCCCGACCACTATCATTACTATTCGGAGCTGGATTACACCTATCATGGTATCAAGCAGGGTAACCGTAACCCGCTTCTGTACCGGAACATGGGTGTGGACGGTATCAAGACGGGCCATACAGAGGCTGCCGGCTATGGCCTGATCGCGTCGGGTGAACGCGATGGCCGTCGTCTGGTGCTGGTCGTCAATGGTCTGCCCAACATGCAGGCCCGCGCTGATGAAAGCGCCCGTATCCTGGAATGGGGCTGGCGGGAATTCGACAACTTCACCCTGTTCAAGGCGGGGGAGACGGTGGACAGCCTGCCCGTCTGGCTGGGCGTGGCAGAGACGGTGCCGCTGGTTATCCAGGATCAGGTGAAGATCACCATGACCCATGATCAGAAGCAGAAGATGAAGGTCAGCTTCAAGGCCGACAGCCCCGTGGCGGCCCCCGTCACCAAGGGTGCCAAGCTAGGCACGCTGACCATCACCGCACCGGGTCTGCAGACGCTGGAACTGCCGCTGTTGGCCGGTGCCGATGTGGCACAGCTGGGCCTGTTTGGTCGCATGGGTGCCGCCCTGTCGCACTTCTTCGGTGGGTCCAGCCAGCCGGCACCGACCCCGGCCCCGGCACAGTGACGGTCAGCATGGGACGCGGGCGCTTCATCACATTGGAAGGCGGCGAGGGGGCGGGCAAATCCACCCAGATCCGCCTGTTGGCTGACGCGCTGCGCGCCGCCGGCATCGATGTGGTGACCACCCGCGAGCCTGGCGGCTCTCCGGGCGCAGAGGCGGTGCGTGACCTGCTGGTCAATGGGGAGCCGGGCCGATGGCTGCCGGTCAGCGAGGCGATGCTGCTGTCCGCCGCCCGCCACGACCATGTCA
>JAEMSB010000257.1 GCA_016463045.1 Niveispirillum sp. | reverse complement strand
GGGATGGGCAGGCGGGCGGGGTCCAGGCGGGCGGCGGCACAGATGCCGGCGACCGTCGGGAATTTGGCGGCCCCGCCATCGGCCCACAGGGCGCGCAGATCCAGATAGACCGGCAGGCCATTGGCGATGCGCCCACCAATGGCCTTAGCCACCACATCGCGCGGCGCCAGCTCGGCCAGGGGATGGGCCTTCAGCATGAAGCGCCCGCCATGTTCATCCAGAAGATGGGCGCCGGCCCCGCGCAGCGCCTCCGTCAGCAGCGGCACCTGACCCGTGCGTGTGCCGGCCAGGGCGGTAGGGTGGAACTGTACGAATTCCAGATCGGCCAGATCGGCCCCGGCGCGGGCGGCCAGGGCGATGCCGTCGCCCGTCGCCTCCACCGGGTTGGTGGTGTGGCGATAAAGCTGTCCGATGCCGCCGCAGGCCAGCAGCACGGCCCCGGCGCGGTGGAAGACCCAGCCCTGTTCGGCATGATGGGCCAGGACACCGGCCACGCCATGGCGGCCCATGACCAGATCCCAGACGAAGGCCCCGGTCTGTACCTGAATATGCGACGCCGCCCGGACACGGGCCGACAGATCGGCCATCAGGGTCCGGCCCGTGGCATCGCCACCGGCATGCAGCACGCGGGCCGCCCCGTGTGCGGCCTCACGGCCCAGACACAGACGCCCGCTGGCCTCCCGGTCGAAGGGCAGGCCCCGGTTGATCCAGCGGGTCAGGCGCTTCGCCCCCTCATCGGTCAACAGGGCCGCCATTTCCGGGTCGGTCAGACCGGCCCCGGCCGCCACGGTGTCGGCGGCATGTTCGGCGGGATCATCGGCGGGGTCGATGGCCGCCGCAATCCCACCCTGCGCCCAGTTGGACGACCCGCCGGGCAGGTCATCGGTCTTGGTCAGCAAGGTCACGCGCAGCGGGGCCAGCGACAAGGCACCCACCAGCCCGGCCATGCCGGACCCGATGACGATCACGTCGCTGTCACGAAGCTGCATTTTTGTTTGCTCCCTCAGGCGCCGGGCGCCGCCGTCCGGCGGCTTGGCTTACTTCTTGCCAACTTCCAGCATCCGCTCCACCGCTTGCCGGGCGCGGCCGGCGATGGCGGGGTCGACATGGACCTGGGGCTGCATGGTTTGCAGGCTTTCCAGGATGTTCGACAGGGTGATGCGGCGCATATGCGGGCAGAGATTGCAGGGGCGGACGAATTCCACCGCCGGGTTGGTGGCCGCCAGATTGTCGGCCATGGAGCATTCGGTGATCAGCAGCACGCGCTTGGGCTGCTGGCCCTCCACATAATCCTGCATCTTGGCGGTGGAGCCGACAAAATCCGCCTCCGCCAGGACATCGGGCGGGCATTCGGGGTGGGCGATGATGGTGATGTCGCCCTTGAACTGGGTCCGGTAGGCGCGCAACTGCTCACCCGTAAACCGCTCATGCACCTCGCAATGGCCCTTCCAGGCGATGACCTTCTTGGTCGTCTGGGTCGCCACCCATTTGGCCAGATACTCATCGGGAATGCACAGCACCTCGTCACCGGGCAGGGAGTTGATCACCTCCACCGCGTTGCCAGAGGTAATGCAGACATCGCTTTCCGCCTTCACGGCGGCGGATGTGTTGACATAGGTGGCGATCGGCACGCCCGGATAGCGTTCGCGCAGCAGGCGGACATCGGCGGCCGTGATGCTGTCGGCCAGCGAGCAGCCGGCATCCATGGCGGGCATCAGCACGGTCTTTTCCGGCGACAGAATCTTCGCCGTCTCCGCCATGAAATGCACGCCGGCCAGGACGATGACATCGGCATCCGTCTCTGCCGCCTTGCGCGCCAGCAGCAGGCTGTCGCCGACAATATCGGCCACGGTGTGGAAAATCTCCGGCGCCTGATAGTTATGGGCCAGGATGACGGCGTTACGCTCCTTCTTCAGCCGGTTGATGGCGGCCACCAACGGGGCATGGAAGGGCCATTCCACCTCCGGGATCACGCCCTTGACCCGGTCATAGATCGGCTTGGTGGCCTCTGCCACTTCAGGGCTGTAGGACAGGTCGAGGGGGGCGGACATGGCGGCGGCTCCGGCAGGGACTTATGCTCGATTTGAGCATTACTCTCCCTTATGCTCGCGCAGAGTATAAGGGGTGTCAAGCCCGTGTCGGCATGGCGTCACGCATCCGTCACAGTTCGGACCGGTGGGATTCGCATGTGTGCGGCGCAACATCGTTGCGTGGGAGGGGCGCAGCTGCCCCTCAATTCACCGCCATCAGGCCCCGGAACAGGCTGGTGGCGTCGGTGCCGTTCAGGGTGACCTGGCCTGTGGGGGTGATGGTCAGGGCATATTGGTGCGTGGTGCCTTCGGGTCCCGGTTCGGGGCGGCCCAGGCCCTGCAACGCGTAGAGGCCGATGGCGAGGGCGGCACCATTGGCGCCCATCGATTGGTTGATGCCGGTGATGATCTTGTCCACGCCGCGCAGCGACAGGGTGGCGTTGCCGGTCACGCCGTTGGCATTGCCGGGACCGAAGCGGAAATCGCCCTGGCCCAGGATGGTGGAATTGGGGTTCCAGAGATTGAGTTTGGACAGTTTGATGGCACTGCCCGCCGCCGCCAGGGCCGGGGTCCAGCCATCCGCCGGCTTGGCTCCGGTCAACAGCGCCTTGGGCAGGGATGTGCCGCTCAGGTTGATGGCGGCGCGCACGGGCAGCAGGTCAGGGGACAGGCGGGGGCCGGTATGGCTTAACCCGGCATGGGTCCAGTCCAGGGCCAGGGATGCCTTGGCCGATGACAGGCCGGACAGGGTCAGCTTGCCTTTGCCCGTTTCCAGCGCGCTGCGCGTGCCATCGTCGCGCACTTGGCCGAAGCCGGCGATATCTGCGGAAAGGTCGGCATTGCGGGCGATGCGGTCCAGATGGGCGCGGTCGCCACTGGCCAGCAGATCGCCCATGCGGCGCATGTCCAGACCATCGGCCCCGCCATCCAGGCGCAGGCGCGTTACCGACAGCCGGTCGATGCCCATCGGGTCCTTTAACGACAGGGCATCCAGCGCCAGGGACACACGCCCGCTCCACAACCCATCCTTCATGGATTTGGGCGTCAGGATCAGGCGCAGGGCCGACAGGCTGCCCGTGCCCGCACCCAGCGCGGGCTTGAAGCTCGCATTGCCGATGTCGAGATCGGCGGAGAGCAGGGAGCGGCCATCGCCGCTGATGGCCAGCGTCAGGTTCTGCCGGGCGAGCGCAATGTCGCCCAGGCGGAAGCCATTGCCGCCATAGAGCGTCAGCCCCTGTGGTAGCCGCAGTTTCAGCTGCCACGACCCGTCAGGACGGGAGGTGGCGTCGCCTTCCACCAGCGGCGCCTCCACCATCCAGCCATCATTGGCGGCCAGCCGCAGGATGGGGATGCGCAGGTGGTAAAGGCCGGCCTTTGCCGTCACCGCCACATCGGGCACGCGCTCCACATGCAGCCGGTCACGGCTGCTGGCCGATTCCGACAGGCGGCGGGTCAGCATATCCTTCAGGGACGCCGCCTGTTCCGGGCTGGCCCCGGCGGGGGCGGCGAGGGAGAAGGCGAGGATGGCGAGGAGGAGCAGCGCTTTCTTCATGCCTGATGATCTGACCCGCACAGATGGCTTTTCCATGGCCGGGCTTGCATTATCACAGGCGTCCGCCCATGGATAAAAACCATGAATGCTCATTCATCCTCTGCGGCGGGACTGGCCACGGTTGGGACTGGCCGGGTGCTGGCGGTCCTTGGACCCACCAATACCGGCAAGACCTATCTGGCCATGGAACGCATGGCGGCCCATGCCACCGGCATGATCGGCTTTCCGCTGCGTCTCTTGGCGCGCGAAAATTATGACAAGCTGGTGCGGATGAAGGGGGCCAATCACGTGGCCCTGGTGACGGGGGAAGAGAAGATCATCCCGTCGGCCCCGCGCTACTGGGTCTGTACGGTGGAAAGCATGCCGCTGGAACGCCAGGTGGCGTTCCTGTGTGTGGATGAAATCCAGCTTTGTGCCGATGGGGAGCGCGGGCACATCTTCACCGACCGGCTGCTGCATGCGCGCGGCGGGGAGGAGACGATGTTTTTAGGCTCGGACATGATCCGGCCCCTGATCCAAAAGCTGATCCCCAAGGTGGAGATCATTACCCGCCCGCGCTTTTCCAAGCTGAGTTTCGGGGGGCACAAGAAGCTGACCAAGCTGCCGCCGCGCAGTGCAGTCACCGCCTTTTCCGTGACGGAAGTCTATCAACTGGCCGAGATGGTGCGCCGCTCGCGCGGCGGCACGGCGGTGGTGATGGGGGCGCTGAGCCCCCGCACCCGCAATGCCCAGGTGGCCATGTATCAGGCCGGCGATGTCGATTATCTGGTGGCGACCGACGCCATCGGCATGGGCCTGAACATGGATGTGGACCATGTCTGGTTCGCCCGCATGAACAAGTTCGACGGGCAGCGACCCCGCCGCCTGACGGCACCGGAGGTGGCGCAGATCGGCGGGCGGGCCGGGCGGCACCAGACGGACGGCACCTTTGGCACCACCTGGGACTGTTCCCCCCTGGATGATGATATCGTGCAGGCGGTGGAGAACCATACGTTCGCGCCGCTGCAACAGTTGAGCTGGCGCAACAGCGAGTTGGATACGCGGTCGGTGGAGGGCTTGCTGCGCAGCCTGGAGGCGCCGTCGCCATCGCCGCTGCTGATCCGTGGCCGGTCTGCCGATGATGTGGAGGCGCTGAAGGCCCTGGCCGGCGACTCAGAGGTCATGGGCCTGACGCGCCGTCCGCGCGGGGTGAAGATGCTGTGGGAGGTCTGTCAGGTCCCGGATTTCCGCAAGACCATGACGGATGCGCATACGAGGCTGCTGGGTCAGTTGTACCGGCATCTGATGGCACCGGGCGGGCGTTTGCCCACCGATTTTGTGGCCGGACAGGTGCAGCGGCTGGATAATCTCAACGGCGATATCGACACGCTGGTGTCGCGCATCGCCCATATCCGCACCTGGACCTATATCAGCCACCGCGCCGACTGGGTCACCGATCCCAAGCATTGGCAGGGGTTGACGCGCGGCATTGAGGACCGGCTGTCGGACGCGTTGCATGAGCGGCTGACGCAGCGCTTTGTCGATAAGCGCTCGGCCGGGCTGGTGAAGTCCCTGCGTACCGGGCGCGACCTGACGGGGTTTGTCACCAATGACGGGACGGTCATGGTGGAAGGCCATGCGGTGGGGGCGCTGCGGGGCCTTGGCTTTGAGATGCAGGCCGATGTCGGGGAGGATGACGCCCCCACCCTGATGACCGCCGCGCGCCGGGCGCTGCGTGAGGAGATTGCGCGCAGAGTGGCAGCGGTTGAGGCGGCGGGGGACGATGCCTTCGCGCTGGGTCCCGACGGGGTGCTGCGCTGGGACGGGGTGGAGGTCGGACGGCTGATACCGGGGGAGCGGCTGCTGTCGCCGGGTGTGCGGTTGCTGCGCGATGATCTGCTGGAAGGGGTGCAGCGGGAACGGGTGAGGGTTCGGCTGCTGGGGTTCGTAGGCACCCGTGTGCGCGCCGATCTGGCCCCGCTGGTCCGGCTGGAAGCAGCGGAGATCAAGGGGGCGGCGCGCGGGGTGGTGTTCCAGCTATCGGAGGCCGCCGGGATATTGCCGCGTGAGGCGGTGGCGGGGCTGCTGCCGGGGATCGACAAGCCGCAACGGGTGGCGCTGGAACGGCTGGGCGTGCGGTTCGGGGAGGGGCAGATTTTCCTGCCGGGCCTGATCAATCCGCGTGCCGCCGCGATGCTTGGCCTGCTCTGGGCGGTGCGGCAGGGTCTGTCCCTGCCGGTATCGTTGCCGCCGCCGGGGCGGATTTCGGTTGCGCGGGAGGGGACGGACGATGGGTTGCTGCGCGCCGCCGGTTACCTGCCGCTGGGGCCGCGGGCTGTGCGGGTGGATATGGCGGACCGGTTGATGCAGACCATCGCCGAACGGTCGGGCGATGGCAGGCTGACCGACCTGTCGGGTCTGGCCCCGCTGGCCGCCTGTTCGAACGCTGAGGTTCCGGCCATCCTGACGGCGCTGGGTTGGCGGTTGCGCAAGAAGCCGCCGGTGGAGGCGGGGCAGGAACCGGCGCCCGATATCTGGGTGCGGCGGAAGCCTGACATGCCGGTGGCCCAGGCGGTGGAGGTGGTGCGCGTGGATGCCGATAGTCCCTTTGCCGCCCTGGCTGGCCTGAAGGAAAAGATGCTGGCCGTGCCGGCCCCGGTGCGGGCTGGACGGCGGCGGCGACGCGGGGGGAAGGGGGCAACGCCATGACCGATCTATTGCCCCTGCTGCGCGATGCTGAACAGCGCCTGACGGCATTGGGCGTGGAGGAGGCGCGGCTGGATCTGCTCTATCTGGCCGAACGGGCCTTTGGCATTCCCGTTTCCCGCCTGCGCCGGCCCGACGGGTTGACGGGCACGGCCGAACAGATGGCGGCGTTCAACGCGCTGGTCGACCGGCGGGCGGCGCGCGAGCCGGTGCAGCGCATCCTGGGCGATTGGGAATTCTGGGGCCTGACCCTGACGCTGGGTCCCGAAACCCTGATCCCCAGGCCGGATACGGAAACGCTGGTGGAGGGGGTGTTGAAGGCCTGCCCCGACCGGGCGCGGCCCTGGCGCATCCTGGACTTAGGGACAGGCACGGGGGCCATCCTGCTGGCGCTGCTGAGTGAGTATCCGGCGGCGTTCGGGGTGGGGGTGGATCTGTCGCCCGACGCGGCAGCGGTGGCGCAGGCGAACGCGGTGTCGCTGGGCCTGTCGGTGCGGGCGGCGTTTGTGGCGGGGTCGTGGGTGGAGGCGCTGGGCGGCAGGTTCGATATTATCGTCTCCAACCCGCCCTATATCCC
>JAEMSB010000256.1 GCA_016463045.1 Niveispirillum sp. | reverse complement strand
CTGGTGGATGGATTTCAGGTGATAGACCTCCAGGAACGCATCCAGCAGGACCTTCACATTGCATTCCACCACCACCCCGTGCCGGTCGGCCAGACGCAGGTTTTGCGGCTGGAATTCCGACAGGTCGGGCACGACGGGGGCCAGATAGTCCATCAGCGGCCCGGCATTTTCATCCATATTGATGAAGTGCCAATTGCCGAAATTCTCGCACCGCACCTCGATCAGCGATTTGCATTTCAGGTCCAGCCCGACAAAGTCGCGCTTGTCGCGCAGATTGATCAGGTCGCCCTTCAAATTATAGGTCCAGCCATGGTAGCCGCAGACCATGCCGCGGCCCTTGCCCTTTTCCTCTGTCACCACCGGCGCGCCCCGGTGGCGGCAGGTATTGTAAAAACAGCGGATCTTGTTGTCGTCGCCGCGCACGAAGAACAGCGGATCGCCCAGCCGGTCCCATTTCAGGTAGGAACCGATCTCCGGCACCTCGTCCGCATGGATCGCATAGACCCAGGTGCGCCGCCACAGGGCCTGACGCTCCAACTCATAGAATTCCGGGTCGACATAGCGGCCGGCGGGGATTTCCGGCAGTTCCGGGAAATCATCCGGCGGGCCCACACGCGTGGACTCATACTGCATGCCGGCCTTGATACGGTCGATCTCCAGGGCGTCCATGGTCCTTCCCTTTCCTTCTCTGTCTGCGCCCCTGGTCCGCCACCAAGAGGGCGGAATAAGCGCTTGTGCATTTTCCGCATACATAGCAGATCACGCTGCATACAGAAAGCATGTATTTTGTGTACATCAAACGATCCTGGCCGAACGCAGCGCCGAAATGGCGGTGGCGTCATAGCCCAGTTCGGTCAGGATCGCGTCGGTATGTTCACCCACCAGGGGCGGGCGTGAACGAATGCTGCCGGGGGTGGCGGACAGGGTCACGGGCGGCCCGGCAACCGGGGCAGGGCGTGGCAAGCCCGGATAATCCACCGGCTGCAACAGGCCCGTTGCCTGCACCTGGGCATGGTCCAGAACCTGCTGCGGTGACAGGACGGGACCGCCGGGAATACCGGCCACCGCCAGCGCCTCCACCGCCTGATCGGTGGTGCGGGTGCGGCACCAGTCGGCCATGCGGGCGCAGAGTACCCCATTATTATCGCCACGCGCCTGATCACTGCCAAAGCGGGGATCGGCCTTCCAGCCCGGTTCCCCCACCATGTCGCACCAACGCGCGAACAGGCCATCGCCCACCGTATGGATCAGGACATGGCCGTCCAGGGTGGCGAACACGTCCGACGGGGCCGATGTCTGCACCCGGTTGCCGGTGCCAACCCGGTTGATGCCCGTCACCGCCTGTTCCACCAGAAAGGCATTGAACAGGGTAAGTCCGGTGGACAGCAGGCTGGCCTGCACGGACTGCCCCCGCCCCGTGGCGCGTTTTTCCATCAGGGCGGCCATGGCACCCAAGGCGGCAAACATGCCGGTGCCGAAATCCACATAGGGCGCACCGGCCTTCATCGGCTGTTCGGGCGTGCCGGAAAAATACATCGCCCCCGACATGGCCTGTCCCACCCCGTCAAACCCGCCGCGCGCACCCCAAGGGCCGGCGGTACCGAAGCTGGAAATCAGAACCGGGATGATGTCGGGCTTGATGGCACGCAGGCTGTCCTCATCCAGCCCCATGGCGGACAGGGCCGGCGGCGGCAGGTTGGCAACCACGACATCGGCGGTGGCGACCAGACGGCGCACCACCTCCCGCCCTTCCGGCTTGGTTGGGTTCAGGGTCAGGGAGCGTTTGTTGACGCCCATCTGCAGCCATCCCGCGCCTTCCCCGCTTTCGGTCACCGGCGTGATGAACCGATCCTCACCGCCGCCCAGCCGTTCGATGCGGATCACATCGGCCCCGAAATAGCCCAGCAGGGTCGCGCAGTAGGGGCCGGCAACATAGCGCCCGAAATCCAGCACCCGCACGCCGTTCAACACCTGTGACACGTCCCATCCTCCCCCGCCGGGCCTTCCCGGTCTGTTGCTTTGCATACAGGATATAGCCATTTTACGTAAATCTTCAAGCGCGCATAAAGTTAGGATTTCTGCGGCTTATGGACGCCACTGCATCATATCGTATGCCGCACCGCAGCAAAAATCGGCGGTTCCGACTTTTTAATTTTACACAGAAACGGCATTGTGTGTATATTTTTTGAAACCAAACGGGATCGGTATGGGCCGCGCCCCTTTGCACGGCTCGTCGCAATCTGCGCGCCCCACCGCCCCGACAAGAAGTTCCAGGGAACCTGCGATCTGGGAGGATCATCCATGGACGGGATCAGTTCGTCTTTCGACTATCGCAAGGGCTGGTCGATCAATCCGGCGGCCAAGCCGGGCGATATCGACGCCAAGGCGCCCTTCATCGAAAACGGGACGGAGAAATTCGACCCCGCCCAATATTACGACAAGGGCTGGATGGCGCAGGAATGGGAGAAGCTGTGGACCAAGGCCTGGCTGATCGCCTGCCCGTCCAGCGATGTGCGCGAGGAAGGGGATTTCGCGACCTTTGAGATCGGCAACGAGAATATCGTCGTGGTCCGGGGCGATGATGGCAAGGTCCGCGCCTTCTATAATGTCTGTCCGCACCGGGGTAACCGGCTGGTGCATACGGCACTGGGCAGTCTGGCGAACGGCTTTGCCTGTTCCTTCCATAGCTGGAAATTCAACCTGGATGGCAGCCTGAAGAACATCACCGACCGGGAGACGTTCCGTCCCGAAGTGGTGTGTCATAATCCAGGGATGAGTGCGGTTCGGTGCGAGGAACTGGCCGGTCTGGTTTTCATCTCCATGAACCCGGACGCGCCCGACCTGCGCGGCTGGCTGGGTCCGGTGGCGGACCATCTGGAAAGCTACCAGATCGACAAGATGCATGTGGTCCGGCAGGTGCGCAGCGAATGGGCCGCCAACTGGAAGATCGGGGTCGATGCCTTCTATGAGGTTTACCACCTGCATGCGGTGCATCCGGAAACCCAGGGCGTGATGGAGGATTATTTCGTCCAGTACGACCTGTTCCCCAACGGCATGAGCCGGATGTGCATCCCCTTCTACCGGCCCAGCCCGCGCGTGCCCGACCAGTTGGGCGTGAATGAGGGGCTGAAAATGATGATGCCCGACGCGGCCCTGGACCCGACCGGCTTCACCGGTACGGCACAGGAGGTGCGGGCGGCGGCGCAGAAGGCCAAGCGTGAACGCGCCGAACGGCTGGGCCTGGGCTATGAAAAGCTGACCGATGCGCAGCTGACCGACAGTTTCGCCTATGGCCTGTTCCCGAATGTGCAGATCGGCTGTCATCCGGAGGGTGTGTTCCTGATGCGCTTCATCCCGCACCCGGAGGACCCCGAACGGTTCTTCTATGACATCACCATCCTGTTCCGGCCTGTGGGTGCGGTCGCAGAGGCTGCGGGCAATTATGATGTGCCGGCCTGGATGGGCCTGCCCGAAGGCACCGACATTTCCGGCCGCGTACGCCCCGATTGCGTGCATGTGCCGCTGGGCGAACCGGCGAACCTGGGTCTGGTGCTGGATCAGGATAGCGAGCTTCTGCCCGTCGTGCAGAAGGGCCTGCGCTCACGCGGGTTCAACGGCATGCTGTTCGGCGAACAGGAACAGCGCCTGCGCCATTTCCATGTCGAACTGAACCGCTACATGGCAGCGGGGGAGCCGCGATGATCTTTTTCATCAGCCGCTTCACGGTCAAGCCGGAATGCGAGGCGGAGTTCATCCGCCTCGCCACCGCTCTGACGGAGAAGGTCCGCGCGCATGAGCCAAAGACCCTCTACTACGCCTTCTACCGGGCCGATGGGCCGGGTCGCTTCGTGGTCGTGGAAAGCTTCCCCGACGAGGCAGCGGAACATGAACACCAATCCACACCCTGGTTCACGGAGATCGTGCCGCAGATGATCCCGTGTTTCGACGGGCCCTATGTACGGGAATATTTCCACCCGCTGAACGCATCCGTGAAAGGTTCGACGGCATGAGCAAGGCCGAACAGTTCATTCATGCCACCACGCTTGGCGACCTGCTGCTGTCGGCGGCGCATTCCTGGCCCGACACGGACGCGCTGATCTTTCCCGATGAAAGCCTGACCTACCGCGATCTGGCGGCCCGCGCCATCCACCATGCCAAGGGGCTGATGGCGATGGGGGTGAAGCCGGGCGACCATGTCGGCGTGCTGCTGCCGTCCTGCATCGAATTTGTCGATATCCTGTTCGGCGTGGCCCTGGCCGGCGGCGTGACGGTGCCGATCAATGCCCGTTACCGCGCGCATGAACTGGCCTATGTCACCGACAATGCCGATCTGGTCACCATCATCACCACCGAACAGGTGGCCGATCAGCTGAATTTCGTGGATCGCCTGTGCGAGGGGCTGGCGGGGCTGGCCGAACAGACGGACCCGATGGCCCTGTCGCTGAAGGGCTGCCCGCGCCTGCGCTCCATCATCCTGCTAGGCGATGGCGGTCGGCCCTTTACCGTCACGGCGGACCGGTTCGATGCCATGGCCGAAACCGTCACGGATGAGGCGGTGCATGAGCGCCGGGCCTTTGCGCGGGTCCGCGCGCCCGGCATCATCCTTTACACGTCGGGCACCACGTCGAACCCCAAGGGCTGTTTGATCAGCCATGAAGCGATTGTCCGTACCTCCCAGGCGCTGGCGGAACGGTATGAGCTGACCGACCGTGACCGGTTCTGGTCGCCGCTACCCCTGTTCCATATCGCGGCCATCCTGCCGCTGGTCGCCATCTATGCCAAGGGCGGCACCTACCTGTCGATGCAGCATTTCGATGCCGGCGTGGCCCTGAAAATGCTGGAAACGCATAAGGTCACGGCCACCTACCCGTGCTTTGCCCCCATCATGGTCGACCTGATCCACCACCCGGATTTCGCCACCACCGACCTGTCTTCCATGCGGCTGATGAATTCATCGCTGGCGGTACAGACAGGTGCGATGAAGGAGATGCTGGCCAAGGCCATGCCCAACTGCATCCAGGTCGGTACCTATGGCCTGTCGGAAGCGGCGGGCACCGTCTGCACCAGCAGCCTTTCCGACAGTTATGAGGTGCGGACGACACGGCTGGGCCGCCCCCTGCCGGGGATCGAGGTGAAGATCGTCGATGCCTTCGGCGACCCGCTGCCGGCGGGCGAAAAGGGCGAGATCCTGGTACGCAGCCCTGGATTGCTCGACGGTTACTATAAGGACCCGGTGAAAACCGCAGAGGCGCTGCAGGGCGGCTGGCTGCACACCGGCGATGTCGGGTCGCTGGACGCTGATGGCAACATCATGTTCCACGGTCGCACCAAGGACATGCTGAAGGTCGGCGGGGAGAATGTCGCAGCCGCCGAGATCGAGGCCTATATCGGCACACACCCGGCAGTGAAAATGTGTCAGGTGGTGGGCGCGCCCGATCCGCGCCTGGTGGAGGTGCCCGCCGCCTTCATCGAACTGCATCCCGGCACGTCGCTGACGGCGCAGGAAGTGCTGGATTACTGCCGTGGCAAAATCTCCAGCTTCAAGGTGCCGCGCCATGTGCGGTTCGTGACGCAATGGCCCATGTCCACCAGCAAGATCCAGAAATACAAGCTGCGTCAGCAGCTTGAATCAGAACTGGCGGCGGGTGCCGCCGCCTGACGGGAGTTTGGTTCATGTACACCATCGTCGCCAAGCTGTTCGTGAAGCCGGAAATGGAGGCGGAATTCGTGGCCGCCATGACGGCCTTGACCGATAAGGTCCTGGCCCATCAGCCGGATGTCAGCGTCTATCTGTTCAAGAAAATCCGTGGCCGCGCCCATGCCTATGCCGCCATCGAACAGCACCCGTCCCAGGATTACTTCCGCCAGGTCCATTGCACCACCCCCTGGTTCCAGGAACTGGTGCCCCTCGTGATGCCGTGTCTGGCGGAACCGATGGTGCTGGAGGAATTTGACGATCTGTGAGGGGTGTTCGAATAGGTAGTAAAAAAGGGCGGCCAAATTGGCCGCCCTTTCTATTTTCCGCTTCAATAGACCCCCTACAACACCAACCCGATCGGGTCCTCCAGCCGCCGCCCCAGTGCCGCCAGGAACTTCGCCCCCAGCGCACCATCCACGGCGCGGTGATCACAGGACAGCGTCAGGCTCATCACCGAGGCAAAGCGCACCCCGCCATCGGTCGTCTCCCGCGCTTCCCGCCTTGTCGTGCCGACGGCCAGGATGGCGCCCTGGGGCGGGTTGATGATGGCCTGGAACTGGCGGATGCCGAACATACCCAGGTTGGAGATGGTGAAGCTGCCGCCGCTGATATCCTCCTTGGCCAGCGTGCGTTTGCGCGCCCGGTCGGCCAGATCGGCGGCCCTGGCCCCGATGGCCCAGGGGTCCAGCGCATCGGCGCCGCGCACCACCGGCGTCAGCAGCCCGCCATCAACCGCCACGGCGACGGAGATATCGGCGGCCCGGAACCGCCTGATCCCATCCTCGGCCCAATGCACATTCACATCCGGCACTTCCATCAGCGCCAATGCCGCCGCCTTGATCAGCAGGTCATTGACCGACAGCTTGCGGGGGCTGTTGGCGCGCGCGTTCAGCTGTTCGCGGAAGGACAGCAGCGCATCGACGGTGACGTCGGATGTCAGATAGAAATGCGGGATATTCTGCTTGGCATTGACCAGGGCCGTGGCAATGGCACGGCGCATGCCCGTCACGGGCAGCAGATCATAGGCGGGAGCCGCTGCCGGTGGGGCCGTGGCCCGGTCGGCGGCGTCGCGCACATCCTGCTTGGTGGCGTGCCCCTTCGGCCCCGTGGGCGTCACGGTCGACAGATCCACGCCCAGATCACCGGCC
>JAEMSB010000255.1 GCA_016463045.1 Niveispirillum sp. | reverse complement strand
ATTCCAGGTTGGTCAGGCCGGCCTCTGGAACCTGTTCCTGCCGGAAAGCGACTTGGGCGCCGGCCTGACCAACCTGGAATATGCGCCGCTGTGCGAGATCATGGGACGCAGCCATTGGGCGCCGGAGGTGTTCAACTGCTCTGCCCCCGATACCGGCAATATGGAAGTGCTGGTGCGTTATGGGACGGAAGAACACAAGGAACGCTGGCTGAAACCGCTGCTGGCCGGTGAAATCCGCTCGGCCTTTGCCATGACGGAGCCGGAGGTGGCGTCATCGGATGCCACCAACATCGCCACCCGCATCATCCGCGATGGCAATGATTACGTGATCAATGGCCGCAAATGGTGGATCAGCGGGGCCAGCGACACGCGCTGCAAGATCATGATCGTCATGGGCAAGACCGACCCTGACGGCGCCGACCGCCACCGCCAGCAATCCATGATCCTGGTGCCCACCGACACGGCCGGCGTGACGGTGAAGCGCCCCCTGCCCGTCTTTGGGTATGACGACGCGCCGCACGGCCATTCCGAAGTGCTGTTTGAAAATGTGCGCGTGCCGGCCAGCAACCTGCTGCTGGGTGAAGGGCGGGGGTTTGAGATCGCGCAGGGCCGCTTGGGTCCCGGCCGCATCCATCATTGCATGCGCCTGATCGGGGCATCGGAACGTGCCCTGGAACTGATGTGCCAGCGGCTTTCCACCCGCGTGGCCTTTGGCAAGCCGGTGGCGGCGCAGTCGATCTGGCTGGAACGCATTGCGGACGCCCGCATCGCCATTGATCAGGCCCGCCTGCTGACCCTGCAGGCAGCCCACATGATGGACACGGTTGGCAATAAGGTGGCCAAGGCCCAGATCGCCATGATCAAGGTGGTGGCCCCCAACGTCGCCTGTCAGGTCATCGACATGGCCATCCAGGCCCATGGCGGCGGTGGCGTCTGCGATGATTTCCCGCTGGCCTGGGCCTATGCCAGTGCCCGCACCCTGCGCATCGCCGACGGCCCGGATGAGGTCCACCGCAACCAGATCGGCAAGATGGAACTGGGCAAGTATCGGGGGTGAATCACCCCATCCCGAACCACCCCGCGTCGCGGGCCGCAATCAGGCGGCCCGCGATATGGTCCCATAGCGCCGGACACCCCGCCGCGATGGGCGGGCCGACACGGGCCACCACCTGTTCATAGCGCACCCCGTTCTCCCGCCAGCTCTGACCATGATTGGCAAGGTTGAGGAGGACGGGGGCGGCGCGGTCCATGGCCTGGGCAAAGCGCGCCTCCCGGCTCTGCCCCGCCTCGAATTCCCGCCACAGGTCCAACAGCGGCGCTCTCTGCCCATCGGGCAGCAGTCCCAGGATACGGACCACGGCCCGTTCCTCCGCCACCTTGCGCTCCTGCCGGCCGGCCTCGATGAAGAACAGCGTGTCGCCCGTCTCAATTTCCCCGATATCATGGACCAGCAGCATGCGGATCACCCGGTCCAGGTCGGTGCCGGGTTCGGCATGGGGCGCCATGGCCAGGGCCAGCATGGCGAGGTGCCAGCTATGTTCAGCTGAATTCTCATACCGATCCTGGCCCAGCGGTTTCACCTTGCGCGTCACCGCCTTCAACCGGTCCAGTTCCAGAACGAACGCCACCACCTGTTCCATCACACCCTTCCGTGCCTTGCCTGCGCAGCAGGATAAGGGCGGGCGGTGCCGGACAAAACCGGCTATGGTTCGTGACACTGCGGACAAGTTTGTCTGCAATGGAGGCAGATCATGGACCGGTTCGGCGGCCTTCACCTGTTCATGCAGGCGGCCCAGACACGCAGCTTCGTGGAGGCGGGACGGCTGTCAGGTGTGTCATCGTCCGCCGTGGGCAAGGCGGTGGCGCGGCTGGAGGAACGGCTGGGGGTGCGGCTGTTTCACCGCTCCACCCGCAGCGTCACCCTGACACCAGAAGGCCAGCTTTTCCTGGACCACTGCCAGCGCATCCAGGCGGAAATGATGGCGGCAGAGGCCGCACTGGCCGGCGCGCGCACCACCCCCGCCGGCCCCCTGCGCATCGCCATCCCGGCGGTGGCGGAGGCGGCGTTACTGCCGCTGCTGTCCGGCTTCATGCGGACCTATCCCGAGATCATGCTGGAGATAGACGCCAGCGACCGGTTGGTCGACCTGATCGAGGAGGGGTTTGACGCCGCCATCCGTACCGGCAGCCTGGCCGATTCGCGGCTGATGGGCCGGCGGCTGGGCGGTTTCCGTCACCAGATCGTGGCCTCGCCCGCCTATCTGGCGGAACGGGGCACACCGCAGACGCCAGCGGACCTGTGCCGGCATGCCTGTCTGCACCATCGCCACCCGGTGACGGGCAAGCCGGAACCCTGGCCCCTGATCCCGGATGAGGACGCACTGCCGCCGGACCTTCCCATAGCCGGGATCGCCGGCACGGCCCAGGCGCGTGCCATGCTGGCCGCCGATGGGCTGGGCATCGCCTGCGTTCCTGACTTCGTGGCCCGCCCGCTGCTGGATGCAGGGCGGCTGGTCGATATTCTTGGCGACCATGTCATGGCCGTGGGACAATTCCATCTGCTATGGCCCGCCGGACGCCATCTGTCACCCCGGATCAGGGCCTTCCTGGACCATGTAACCGCCGGTTTCGCTTTGACGAAAGGTTGAAAACAGGTGGCGTTTTCTACTTGCCCCATGGGCAAATCCGATGTGTGCTGTTAGTCATACGTTGGCATGCAAAAAGTCCGGTAAACGGGCGAATGGGGGAAACTGCATGCGGTGGCTAGGGGCACTGCTGCTGTCATTGGCGATTCTGACGCCGTCCGGGGGCAGGGCGGCGGACAAAGAGGTTCGCACCTATCGCATCGAACATAACGCCTCCCCCGCCGGTCACAGCGTCCGTTCCTACTACCTGGACCTGATCGAGAGAATCCTGGCCGATACGGAGGCGGAATATGGGCCCGCCCGGTTGCAGAAGGTGCCGGAGGATGTGCCCCAGGCCCGGCTTCTGGCACAGCTGGCGCATAACAAGCTGGACCTGCTCTGGACCACCACCAGCAATCTGCGCGAAGGGATCGTCACCCCCATCCGCATCCCGCTGGATATGGGCCTGACAGGACAGCGCGCCCTGGTCATCCGGGCCGACCGCAAGGCGGAATTCGACAAGATCACCAAGCTGGAGGAACTGTCGCAGTTGAAGGCCTGCCAGGGCGCCTATTGGCCCGATACCGTCGTGCTGCGGGCGGCGGGCTTGCGGGTGGTGGAATTCACCTGGATCGATATGGCCTATCCCGGCCTGCATGATGGCCGCTGCGACTATCTTCCCCGCGCCTTGAACGAGATTGACGGCGAAGTGGACGCCATCGGCGATCAGAATGTCATCGTCTATGACCGGCTGCTGCTGACCTACCCGCTGCCCATGTATCTGTTCGTGGCGCCTAACCAGCCGGAACTGGCCGAACGCATGCGGGCCGGTCTGGAGCGGATGGCCTATGGCGGGGACTTGCGCCGTTTCATGGAGCAGCATCCCGCAACCTCCATGATCTTCCCGCTGACCCGGTTCCAGGGCGCCCGCATCTTCCATCTGTCCAACCCCGATCTGCCCGCACAGACGCCCCTGACCGACAAGGCCCTGTGGCTGGAGGTGGAGGCAGAGATGACCCCACGACCAAGGTCGTAAGCTTCCGGGCGGGCATTGCGCCCTGTTCATGGCCGGTTTACTCTGCACACATGGCGAAAAGCCCACCACCCGGCGCCCGGAGAACCCGGTAAAGCCGGGGGTTACAGCAGGGGAGGGATGGACGCATGCGGCGACCCGCGACCGGCTTCAACCGTCATGCTGGGGAGGGCCTCGATGCGTGTGCGTAGCCCCCAGGATCTGGTGGGCGGCATCGCCCTCATCCTCCTGTCCCTGCTGGCCTTCAGCCAGATCGGCGATCTGAAATTCGGCACCGCGTCGCGCATGGGGCCGGGATATTTCCCAACCGTGCTGGCCGGTCTGACGGGCCTGATGGGCGTGATCATCGCGGGCCGCTCCCTGGTGCTGGATGGGCCGGCCCTGGACCGGCTACACTGGCGTCAGGCTCTGCCCATTCTGGGAGCCATCATGGCCTTCGGGCTGGCCATCCGGCCATTGGGTCTGGTCATCGCGTCGGCCCTGCTGTTCGGGATTGCGGCGTTTGCATCGTCCGACACGAAATGGCGGGAATTGCTGGTGGTCAGCGCCGCCCTGATCCTGTTTGCGGTCGGGCTGTTCGTGCTGGCCCTGGGTCTGCCCTTCCCCCTCTGGCCGAGGTTTTGATCCATGGATAATGTGTTTTCCAACCTCGCCATGGGATTCGGGGCGGCGGCCACGCCCATCAATCTGGGCCTGTGCTTCATCGGCGCCCTGGTCGGCACGCTGATCGGCGTGCTGCCGGGGCTGGGTCCCATTGCCACCATCGCCATCCTGCTGCCCATCACCTTTTATCTGGACCCACTGGGCGCCCTGATCATGCTGGCCGGCATCTATTACGGCGCTCAATATGGCGGCAGCACCACGGCCATCCTGGTCAATATGCCGGGCGAGACCTCGTCAGTCGTCACGACCCTGGATGGGCATCAGATGGCGCGAAAGGGCCGGGCCGGCCCGGCGCTGGCCATCGCGGCGCTGGGTTCCTTCTTCGCGGGCTGTGTCGCCACCTTCATCGTGGCCCTGTTCGGCCCGGTGCTGGCCAAGTTCGCCCAGAATTTCGGACCGCCGGAATATTTCGCGCTGATGCTGGTGGGCCTGATCGGCGCCACCGTCCTGGCCAGCGGGTCGGTGGTAAAGGCGGTGGCCATGATCATTGTCGGCCTGCTGCTGGGCTGCGTCGGGTCGGATATCGAGACGGGCGAGCCCCGCATGACCTTCGGCATCCCGCAGATTGCGGAAGGCATCAATTTCACGACCCTGGCCGTGGGCCTGTTCGGTGTCGCGGAAATCCTGCGCAATCTGGAAAAGACCGCTGACCGCTCCGTGCTGGGTGCCAAGATCACCGGTTTGATGCCGACCTGGGCCGATATCAAGCAGAGCGCCATGCCCATCCTGCGCGGCACCGGCATCGGGTCGGTCCTGGGTATCCTGCCCGGCAATGGGGCCGTCCTGGCCCCCTATGCCAGCTACACGCTGGAAAAGAAAATCTCCAAGACGCCATCACGATTCGGCAAGGGTGCCATTGAAGGCGTGGCGGGACCGGAAAGCGCCAACAATGCCGGTGCCCAGACCAGCTTCATCCCGCTGCTGACCCTGGGCATTCCGCCCAATGCCGTGATGGCGATGATGGTCGGCGCCATGACCATTCAGGGCATCGTGCCCGGCCCGCAGGTGATGAATGAGAATCCGACCCTGTTCTGGGGCATGATCGCCAGCATGTGGATCGGCAATGCCATGCTGGTCATCATCAACCTGCCGCTGGTCGGCGTCTGGGTGCGGTTGCTGAAGGTGCCCTACCGCATCCTGTTCCCGGCCATCCTGATGTTCTGCTGCATCGGGGTCTATTCCATCAACTCATCGGGGGTGGAGGTGATGCTGGTCGCCCTGTTCGGCGGTGTCGGCTACTTCCTGTTGAAGCACGGGTTTGAACCCGCCCCCCTGCTGCTGGCCTTCGTGCTGGGCCCGCTGATGGAGGAAAATCTGCGCCGGTCCTTCCTGATCGCGCGCGGTGATCCGTCGATCTTTGTCACGCGGCCCTTGTCGGCCAGCCTGCTGGTCATTGCCTTGATCCTGATCGCCATCGTGCTGCTGCCATCGGTGCGCAAGCGGCGCGAGGAGGTTTTCCACGAGGAGGATTGACCCCTCCACCATCCCGGAACAATTCACATAAGACCAACCCAGGAGGATCCATGCGCTTCGCACCCATCGCCCTTGCGGCTGCCTTGTTGATCGGGGCCGGTACGGCCCAGGCCCAGGATTACCCGACCCGTCCCGTCACCATGGTCGTGCCCTTCGCGGCGGGCGGCCCGACCGATACCGTGGCCCGCCTCGTCGCGCAGTCGATGAGCAAGACGCTGGGCCAGCAGGTGATCGTGGAGAATGTCGGCGGAGCCGGCGGCACCATTGGGGCGGCACGCGTTGCCAAGGCCGATCCCGATGGCTACACCATCCTGCTGCACCATATTGGACAGGCCACGGCAGCCACCCTGTACCGCAAGCTGCCTTATGATGCGAAGGCCGATTTCGCGCCCGTCGGCTTGGTTACCGATGTGCCCATGACCATTGTGGCCAAGAAGGATTTCCCGGCCAAGGACCTGAAGGAACTGGTCGCTTATGTGAAGGCCAACCCAGACAAGGTGACCTTGGCCAATGCCGGCGTGGGTGCGGCGTCCCACCTGTGCGGCATGCTGTTCATGCAGGCGCTGGGCACGGCCCTGACCACCGTGCCGTACAAGGGCACAGGTCCAGCCATGAATGATCTGGTCGGCGGTCAGGTTGATCTCATGTGCGACCAGACCACCAACACCACGGGCCAGATCAAGGGCGGGGCCATCAAGGCCTATGCCGTGACGACGGCCACCCGCGTCCCCTCCCTGCCCGACCTGCCGACGACCAAGGAAGCTGGTCTGCCGGCGGTGCAGGTTGCCGTCTGGCACGGTATCTATGCGCCCAAGGGCACGCCCGATGCAGTGACCAAGAAGCTGTCCGACGCCCTGAAAGTGGCACTGAAGGACGCGACCGTGAAGCAGCGCTTCAACGAACTGGGCACGGAGCCGGTCAGCGACGACCGCGCCACGCCCAAGGTGTTGGGCGATTTCGTGGCGGCGGAGATTGACCGCTGGAAGCCGATCATCACGGCGGCGGGTGTCTACGCGGATTGATGGGATCGGAAGGGGGCGGGTCCACATAGCC
>JAEMSB010000254.1 GCA_016463045.1 Niveispirillum sp. | reverse complement strand
GATCAGGGCGTGCAGGATGGTCGCGATAAAGGCGGCGACGGACAGGACCGTGGCAGCTTCGACAGTGCTGACGCCATCCTTCACAAAGGCACCGAAGCCGGACAGGACTTCATCGGCATCGTGGGCGGCGGCGTTGATCATGGCGGACATGGGGAACTCTCCTTCGGCGGGTGGGGGATTAGAACAGGGCGTTCAGCAGGACAGCCATGAAACCGGCGACGGCGACGATGGCAACGGCTTCGACAGCATGGCTCAGCGTGGGCAGGGAAGCGCGGAAGCCTGACAGAACGTCGTTGGCGTCATGGGCGGCGGCATTGAGATAGGCAGACATAATTTTCTCTTTCTCTTCAGGGTGTTGGTGGATCAGAGCATCGTGTGCAGGGCCAGCGTCAGTAGGCCGCCGATGGCCAGGGCCGTCACAGCTTCGATCATTTCTGCGGCCGTCGGCAGGGAGGCCAGGAAGCTGCTCAGCATGTTCTCGTCGGCGGCTTCGATCTTGTTCGTCAGGTCGGTCATTTTCATCTCCGTGGGTTCGTGTCTCTCGATGACCCTGTATTAGCAAGGGGCGTGCCAAATAGGATTTTGGCGCATTCTGGAAAATACAAGGCTGATCGAGAGGCGTTGATGTTTAGAAAGTGGTGAGTTTGGCGATAAGTGGTTTGGATTGCGACAACATCGGGGCGGCGACTGTCCGAAAATGGACAAGGATCGGGGCCGGGATGTCCGCTGGCGAACGATTTACGCCTGTCCAGGCTCGGCATGCGTGATTTGCATCACATGGCGAAGCAGGTATGCGTCAGATGCAAAAACCCCCGCCGGGGCGATCCGACGGGGGTGGAACAGCAATAATGACTGGATGAAATCAGGTCAGCGGGGCAATCGCTCGCCTTGTTCTAAAATCAGTGCTTCTCGCTGATCACCTGCTGGCGCAGCACATCGATGGGGGCCAGGGCGCCCTCGCGCTGAAAGTGCCAGAAGGTCCAGCCATTGCAGGCCGGCAGGCCCTGCATGGCGGCACCCACCTGATGGATGGAGCCCTTATGTTCGCCCAGATGGTTCTGCGCCACCAGGGTGCCGTCGGCGCGGACCTTGGCGATATGGCGGCGGCGATTGTCGAACAGCATGGTGCCGGGCTTCAGGAAGCCGCGTTCGATCAGGTTGCCGAACGGCACGCGCGGCTGGCTGCGCTTGTTGGTGACCTCCAGCAGTTCCGGCTCCGCCACCTCTTCGACCTGGGCGATGCGGTCATTGGCCAGGCGGGCATATTCATGCTCCCGCTCGATGCCGATCCATTTGCGGCGCAGGCGCTTGGCCACGGCACCGGTGGTGCCCGTGCCAAAGAACGGGTCCAGCACGGTATCGCCCACCTTGGTGGAGGACATCAGCACGCGGAACAGCAGGCTTTCCGGCTTCTGCGTCGGGTGCGCCTTCTGGCCCGTCTCGTCGCGCAACCGCTCCCCGCCCGTGCAGAGCGGCAGGGTCCAGTCGGACCGCATCTGCAAATCCTCGTTCAACGCCTTCATCGCCTCATAGGCGAAGTAGTACTTGCTGTCCTTGGACTTGGACGCCCAGATCAGGGTTTCATGGGCATTGGCGAAACGGCGGCCCTTGAAATTGGGCATCGGGTTTGACTTGCGCCAGATGATGTCGTTCAGCACCCAGTAGCCCAGGTCCTGCAGGATGGCGCCGACGCGGAAGATATTGTGGTAGGAGCCGATCACCCACAGGGTGCCGTCATCCTTCAGCGTGTGGCGGGCCGCATCCAGCCAGTCGCGGGTGAAGCGGTCATAGCTTTGGAAATCCTGGAAACGGTCCCAGTCCTCGTCCACCCCGTCGACGCGGGTATGGTTGGGGCGCATCAGGTCGCCGTTCAATTGCAGATTATAGGGCGGATCGGCGAAGACCACATCGACCGAACCGGCGGGCATATCCCGCATCAGCTGAACGCAATCACCGACAAGAATCCGGTTGGTCGCAAGTTTATCATTCATGATTTTGGCCGCCGACTCGGGAGGAGAATTTCGCCGACAATGATTCGGCCCCGAGTCGCCGTCAACAGAAAAATTTTGGAAGAGTCAGAAGAGTCAGAGAGTTAGAGCGAGTTGTTCGGAAACTGGTGCAAAAGAACGCCGGTGATGGGGCGTCACGCCTAAGCTTTTGATGGCGGCACGGTGGGCGGCGGTGCCATAGCCCTGATTGCGTTCCCAACCATATCCGGGGTGTTGAAGGGCCAACTGCCCCATGATCTTGTCCCGTGTCACCTTGGCGACGATGGACGCCGCCGCGATGGACAGTGACAATGCATCGCCTTCGACCAGCGTTTCCACTTGGCAACGAAGCCTGGGCGGACGGTTTCCGTCCACCAGGGCCAGAGAGGGCATGCGACCGGTTTTCGCGGCCAGTTCGTCCACGGCGCGGGCCATGGCCAGGAAAGTGGCCTGTAAAATGTTCACCGCGTCGATTTCCTCCACCGACGCGATGCCGACGCCAAAAGGCGCATTGGCGATGATGCGTTCGAACATCGCCTCGCGCTGGGCCTGCTTGACCTGTTTGCTGTCATTGATGCCGGCACACCAGTCTGGGATGGCGTCATGGGGCAGCAGGACGGCACCGGCGACGACGGGACCGGCCAGCGGGCCGCGCCCCGCCTCGTCCACACCGCAGACCAGGAAATCCGGGCCATGGCCCAGGCGAATTTCGTGCGAAAGATCAGGCATGGCACCCTGTTTGGCAAAAGCCGGCTTTCTGCGCAAGGCCGTCATGCCGCGCGTGATGGCTGCATTTGCGATGGATCAAAGCGTCATCGGTGCGGCGGGCGCAATGTTCGGCCTATCCGCGATCCGACCGAAGCCGCACCAGAGGTTCCGTCATGCGTCCCGACCTTGTCGCCAAATACCGTCACCAGCGCGTGCCCCGTTACACCTCCTATCCGGCTTCCCCGCATTTCACCGATGCCGTGACGGTGGATACCTATCGGGATTGGTTGCGGGAGACGGATCCCCGTTCGTCCCTATCGCTTTACCTGCATCTGCCCTTCTGCAAATCCATGTGCTGGTATTGCGGCTGCCACACCACGGTCGTGCGGCATGAGGACCCGATCTGGTCCTATCTGGCGGCCCTGTCGACCGAACTGCGCAGTGTCGCGGCCCTGCTGCCCGACGGTCCCGTCGTGCGGCATGTGCATTTCGGTGGCGGCACGCCGACCCTGCTGCCGGTGCAGGGGTTCCGGGCCTTGATGGCAGAGTTGCGCACCCGCTTCCGCATCGCGCCCGACGCGGAAATTGCCATCGAGATTGATCCCCGGACGCTGAATACCGACATGGTGGAGGCGCTGGCCGATGTCGGTGTCACCCGCGCCTCGCTGGGTGTGCAAAGCTTCGATCCCGACGTGCAGGCCGCCATCAACCGCATTCAGCCGTTCGGCATGACAGAGAATGCGGTCAGCAACCTGCGCGCCGCCGGCATTCAGGGCATCAATCTGGACCTGATCTATGGCCTGCCACGCCAAAGCGTGGCGTCATGTGTGGAAACGGTGCGGCAGGCGGTTAGCCTGAACCCCGACCGCCTGTCCATCTTCGGCTATGCCCATATGCCGGGATTCAAGGCCCATCAGGGCCGTATCGATCCCGAAACATTACCCGATGCCGATGAACGCGTGGCGCAATTGCGGGCCATGGAGATGGCGGTCATGGCGCTGGGCTATGTCCGGATCGGTATGGACCATTTCGCCCGCCCCGACGATGCCATTGCCATCGCCGCCGAACAGGGCACGCTGCGCCGGAATTTCCAGGGCTATACGACGGATGAGTCCGATATGCTGCTGGCCTTCGGTGCGTCGGCCATCGGCAAGCTGCCCCAGGGTTATGTCGCCAATATCCTGGCTCTGCCGGCCTATTTGAAGGCCATCGAGGCCAATGGTCTGGCGACCGCGCGCGGTTACCGGATGAGCCTGGATGACAAGCTGCGGGCCACCGTGATCGAGGCGCTGATGTGTCGTTTCGATGTCGATCTGGCCAAGGTGGCGGCTGCCTTTGATACCCCGCACGAGACCATCATGCCCGACGCCCGCGCCCTGGCCGATCTGGCCGGCGACGGGGTGGCACATCTGCAGGGCACGCGGTTGGTCGTTCCGGATGCGGCACGACCGCTGGTACGGTCCGTGGCCGCCCTGTTCGACCGGCATCTGGACCCTGACGGGGGGCGCCACAGCAAGGCGATTTGACGGTCCACAATACTGGACAGGGCGGGATGGGCGCGGCATTGTCGGCGATCAATCGACCGTCATAAAAGTGCAATGAACATGCGATCCATCCGCGTCCTGCTGCTGGCGGCTTCTGCCGTTGCCCTCTCGTCCTGTTCCATCAATATCGGTGCCCGCGACGACAAGGCCCCGCCGCCCCCCGTCGCTGTTGCGCCGCCGCCGGCGCCCGTGGTGGCCAAGCCAGGGCCGGAGGATGATCCGCGCCTGCTGGCCACGCTCTATATGCAGCAGGCCGAAGAACTGCGCCGCCTGTCGAAGCAGGCTTATGCCCTGGCCGCCATCCGCCTGCCGGCAGCGTTGAAACAGCCGGGCTCGTCGGCCCTGGAACAGGCCGATGGCGGCAAGGGCAAGCCGCCCGCCGCGATTTTTGACGTGGATGAAACGGTGCTGGACAACAGCCCGCATCAGGCCCGCGCCATCCTGTCCGGCACCCGCAATTTCGATCTGGGTCAGTGGGATCAGTGGGTTGGCGAACGTGCGGCCACGCCCATGGCCGGCGCTGTCGATTTCGTGAAGGAACTGCGCCGCAACAAGGTGCGCGTGGTCTATATCACCAATCGCGAATGCCGTCCCCGCGCCGCGAACCCCGGCGATCCCTGCCCGCAGCATGCCGACACGCTGGCCAACCTGAACGCTGTCGGCCTCGGGCCGGTGGCACCGGAAGATTTGATGCTGAAAGGCCAGAATGGTTGGCCCAGCGACAAGGCCCCGCGCCGGCAGGAGGTCATCAAGACCCATCGCATCATCATGTCCTTCGGTGACCAGTTCTCCGATATGATGAGCGTGACGCGAAGGGATGACAGCGCCGCCCGCGCCCGCATCGCGGCGGAGCATGAGGATCTGTGGAACACCCGCTGGATCGTCATCCCCAACCCGACCTATGGGCAGTGGGTCGATGTGCTACCCGAACCGATCAGCGGCGTGCTGCGGACGAAGTGATTGAAGGCTGGCGACTGCCAGCCCGGCGCTCGTGCGCCGTGAGCCAAGGCGGCGGATGCCGCCGCCCGGCACTTGAGGGAGATTGGTATTTGGCTCTGCGGGCGTCATCAGACCGTTGACGGCGCCCATCTGATCCCCGATGCTGTGGACAGTGCGCGCTGGGGCGCCTCCTGTCCGCGGCAAGGAAGCAAGCTTCCACCCAAGTGAGAGTGGTTCGCGCTGTCGATCCGCTTCCTCCCGCCCGTTTCAGCGGACAAGGGCGTCATGGGAAGGAAGAACCATGTCCCGCAAGCTGACCCCAGCAACCAGTCTCGACATTCTGCGGCGTGAGGCCAAGCGCTGGCTGAAGGCCATCCGCGCCGGCGATGCCACCGCCCGTGCCCGCCTGACCGCGATCACGCCACAGGCCCCGGCCGATCCGGGCCTGCGCGATGTGCAGTTCGCCCTGGCCCGCGACTATGGTTTGCCGGGCTGGACCGGCCTGAAACAGGCCGTGGCCGATCTGGCGGTCGCCCGGCAATCGCAGGCATCCCTGGTGGATACCATCCTGCGCGCCGCCTGGGACGGCGGTGACCGGGCGGCGGCGGCCCGTATCCTGGCGCGCTGGCCCGATGCGGGGGCAGGCGATTTCCTGATGGATATGCTGCGCGGGCGCGTTAATGCCGTGGCGCGGCGGCTGGCCGACGCCCCGGAACTGGTAAACCGCAGGGCGGGTCCGCTGAACTGGGAACCGCTGCTCTATCTGGCCTATGCCCGGCTGCCCGCTGGCGCAGGGGTGGAGATGGCACGCCTGCTGCTGGACCACGGGGCTGATCCGGACGCCCGCTTTGATGATGGTTGGGGCAATGCCTTCACGGTTTTGACCGGCTTGATCGGGCAGGGGGAGGGCGACCGGCCCCCACATCCCGACGCCCGTGCCCTGGTGGCCCTGCTGGTGGAATGCGGTGCCGACCCGTTTGACGCGCAGGCGCTGTACAACACCTCCATCTGCCGGGACGAGGTGGAGTGGTTGGACGTCATCTGGTCCGCCTGTGCCGCACGCGGCCTGACGGGGGCCTGGCTGGAACGGTTGGAGAAGCCCCGGATCGGCGGCCGCTTCCCGCTGCCGGTGATCGATTACCTGCTGGGCAATGCCGTGGCGTACAACCATCTGCGCCGGGCCGCATGGCTGCTGGACCATGGCGCGGATGCGGCCGGCATTCATGCCTATTCGGGCCGCCCGCTGGTTGTTGAGGCCTTGATCTATGGCCACCGTGCCATGGCCGATCTGTTGCGTCGCCACGGCGCACCCGAACCCGACCTGTCGCCGGCCATGGCGTTCCAGGCGGCGGCGATGGCGCTCGACCGGGAACAGGCCCGGACCTTGGCCCGGGCGCATCCAGGGGTCCTGCATGACCCGGCACCGCTGCACAATGCAGCACAGCAGGGCCGGCTGGGCGTGGTGGAATTGCTGCTGGATCTGGGCATGCCGGTCGATCTGGGCGACAGGCAAGAACAGCGGGCCATCCAGTATGCCGTGATGGGCGGTAAGTTGGAGATGGTGAAGCTGCTGGTGGCGCGGGGGGCGGATATCGACCGGCCCACGGCCACGGATTATGGCGGCGGCTCCATGGGCTTTGCCGCCCATTTCCGCCGCCGCGACATCGCGGCTTTCC
>JAEMSB010000771.1 GCA_016463045.1 Niveispirillum sp. | reverse complement strand
CAATAATATAATGGCTTTTTATTTGTGTGCGCTTCGCTTTGAGGGCAATTAGTTTCGAAATTTAATTTCAAAAATATTTCGAACCCAAGACCGGTATATAGATAATACATATAGGAACGTGTCAGGGCGAACTGAGTACCACCTCAACCGCTGACTTCTCACCCACCCCGTGCTATGCTGCGCGCTGCATCACCCGCAACTTGTCCGCCGTCCGGATGGTGCCCGTTTGCCCCCTCTGACCCGGGGGTGGGGGCAGGAGTTATCCACAGCAGGTGCAACACACCCTTGTTTTTCGTTGCATCACGTTTCACCAACGCCCGCGCATTCGGAGGCGGCGGCATGGCCGCTCCCGTTCGCCGCCCGGCCCGCGCTGGTGCGGTGTCATTCCGTACTGGCCGGCGCACCCCGGACCCGAGCCTGATGCAGGGGGCAAAGGCAGGGGCCGCCTTGACTCCTGGCGGGTTTCCGCCTAAAAGGCCGGACCATTTTCGCGGCGTACAGCACCCCTGGAGGCTGGCGCCACTACCGGACCCGACACGGATGCCCGTGACCGGGTCTTTTTTCGTACTAGGAGAGTACCATGACCCAGATTATCGCGCTCGCCGCCACGGCTCGCGACCGGGCCGGAAAGGGGACCGCCCGGGCCACGCGTCGTGCTGGTTCGATTCCGGCTGTGATCTACGGCAACAAGGAAAAGCCGGTGATGATCGCCCTGGACACCACGAAGTTCACCCGTGAGATCCATCGTCCGGGCTTCTTCACCCACCTGTTCGACATCACGGTCGACGGCGTGACGCACCGCGTGCTGCCGCGCGACGTGCAGCTGGACCCGGTCTATGACCGTCCGCTGCATGCCGACTTCCTGCGCGTCAGCGACACTACCGAGATCACCCTGAAGGTGCCGGTGGAGTTTGTGAATGTCGAAACCTGCCCCGGCATCAAGAAGGGCGGCATCCTGAATATCGTCCGTCACGATATCGAGGTGTTCGCCAAGGCCGCCGACCTGCCGGAAAAGATCATCGTCGATCTGGCTGGCTTCGAGGTTGGTTCGTCGATCCACATCTCGTCCGTGAAGCTGCCGGAAGGCGTGCGCCCGACCATCACCGACCGCGACTTCACCGTCGCCACGATTGCCGCCCCGACCGTCAAGGCCGACGCGTAATCGTTCAGTAGGTGTTGAGTACCCCACCTCTCCGGGCCTTGTGTCCGGAGAGGTGATGGGACTGATTGGTTAAGTCATTCATTTAAAATGGAATAGGGCGATGCGCCTTCTGGTCGGACTGGGCAATCCCGGCCCGGAATATGAACGGCACCGTCACAATGTCGGCTTCATGGCGGTGGACGAAATCCATCGCCGCTATGGCTTCGGCCCCTGGAAGAAGCGTTTCCAGGGCATGGTTGCCGAAGGCCTCGCCGCTGGCGAAAAATGCTTCCTGCTGAAACCCCAGACTTTCATGAACCTGTCCGGCCAGTCGGTTGGAGAGGCAATGCGCTTTTACAAGCTGACCCCCGCAGACACCATCGCCCTGCATGATGAGCTGGACGTGGCTGCCGGTAAGATCCGGGTCAAGCAGGGTGGCGGCCATGGCGGCCATAACGGCCTGCGCTCCATCGACGATCATATCGGCAAGGAATATTGGCGCGTCCGCATCGGCATCGGCCATCCCGGCGACAAGGACCGGGTGCATGGCTGGGTGCTGGGCAATTTCGCGAAAGCCGATGAGGTCTGGCTGCCCAAGCTGCTGGACGTGCTGGCCGCTGAGCTGCCCCTGCTGGTCAAGGGCGAGCCGGAGAAATACGCCTCCCGCGTCGCTTCCCTGACCGCCCCGCCCAAGCCGCCGAAGCCGGAAAAACCCGCCCCGGCC
>JAEMSB010000770.1:1454-1866 GCA_016463045.1 Niveispirillum sp. | reverse complement strand
CTGCTGGTGCCGAAACCAGCACCGGCACCAGCAGGGAGGCATTCGCCACATCCTTGAAATGGTCAAGAATGGTGGGCACCGCCGGCGTCAGCGACACAATGGCCAGAATCGGCAGGAAGCCGCTGATCACCAGAATGATGGCTTGGGCAATGCCTGCTTTGCGCACGTCGCCGGATGCCGGCGCCGCGATGGCCTGATCAGCCATGGATTTCCTCCCAGATGGCGCAACGAGCACCATAACAGAATTATGATTCCAATAATGATGCTGGCGGCGGAACTGTTTTGTCAATGCGGTAATTGCAACGCCGATAGTGCCATAAGGCACGGAAAAAAAATGCAGCCATCCGCCGCTGGTTTCGGTTGACACCAAGCTGTTTGCTCCGTTAGCTATTCAGAATAGCAATTCTAATTC
>JAEMSB010000770.1:0-1444 GCA_016463045.1 Niveispirillum sp. | reverse complement strand
GCCATGGGCGCCGTGATCGTACCCCTGACTGGGGCGCTGCCGGAACGCACCGATGGCCGCACAGGAGGAAACCATGCGTTTTTCGACCTTTTTGAATGCCCGCTGCATGGGTGAGGAACAGGACCGCGACCTGTTGCTGGATCTGGTGGAGCATGTGGAAAAGGCAGAGGCGGCGGGCTTCGACGCTGTATTCCTGCCCGACCATCATTTTACCGGCTACATGCCCATGGCATCCGACCCGATGATGTTCGCCGCGTATCTGGCCGCGCGGGTCAAGCGCATGTATTTCGGCTTCTCCGTGACCACGGTTCCGCTGCACCATCCCGTACGGTTTGTTGAGCGCGTGAACATTCTGGATCAGTTGACGGAAGGCCGCCTTCTGGTCGGTGTCGGCAGCGGCACGACGCCGGAGGAGATGATCGGCTTCGGCGTGAACTACAAGGAAGCCTCGCGTCTGGCGGAAGAGAACCTGGCCATTGCCGAACAGCTTTGGGCCAAGAAGCCGGAAGATGCGCCCGTCACCTTCGACAATGGCCATTACAAGGGTGAGGTGGTGCAGCGCATCGCCCCCGTCGCCTACACGCCCGGCCATGCCCGGCTGATGCCGGTGGCGATGAAGGAAAGCAGCGCACGGCGCGCCGCACAGTTCGGCTGGCCCGCCTTCATCCCGGCCTTCACCCCGCCCCAGATCGGCGGGACCGAACCGTTCAAGCATGTGCAGAAATTCTTTACGATCTATCGTGACCTGCTGCTGGCTGCCGGCCATTCCGCCGAACGCGTCGCCGATGCCCTGTCCTGGACGACGCATACCTATCAGTGCGTGCATATCGCGGAGACGGATGAGCAGGCCCGCGCCGAGCTGGAAGACATCCTGACCGATTATCAGGCCGCCGTGGAGCGCGAGGCCGCCTTCAATGCCAAGGCAGAGGCGACGGAGGCCAACAAGAAGACTGACCGTACACCCAACGCCCTGACCGACGACTGGATCGGTACCTGGTGCCTGTATGGCAGCCCGGAGACAGTAATTGAGCATCTGAAGCCCTATCAGGAACTGGGTATCGGCAACGTCCTGTGCGGCCTGCTGACCGGTCCGCTCACGCCCAAGCGCAAGGCCTACGCGAACCAGACTATGGATTACCTGTCGCGCGTCGTCATGCCCGCCCTGAAGGGGGGTGCGTGATGGCCAAGCCGCTGATCGTCGGGTTTGGGGGCACCACCCGACCCGGCTCGTCCGGGGAGCGTATGGTGGCTGCCGTTCTGGCGGCCACCGAGCAACTGGGCGCTGAAACCCGCCTGTTCGGTGGCGCAGCATTGGCCGCCATGCCACATTTCGCCCCGGAAAATCCGGGCCGCACGGTAGAGCAGATTGAGTTCGTGGAGGCGGTGCGCGCCGCCGACGGCATCGTTATCGGTTCGCCCGGCTATCATGGCGGCGTATCGGGTC
>JAEMSB010000769.1 GCA_016463045.1 Niveispirillum sp. | reverse complement strand
TTTCTACATCGCCGCTGCCGCCATCGCGGAACAGCAGCACGGCAACCGCCGCATCGCTGTCATATTGCAGGACCGGACTGACATAGGGCAGTTGAGAGGAGCGAACCTGCTGGTCTGGAGTCAAACGCTCCTCAGCCGCGGCGCTGCTTTGCGTCACCGCAGACACATAAGGCGTTGATACGCTCCTAATCCCCTCGATCTGCATGGCCGTAAGCCTTCTCGTAGACCGGGCAACCATAGCGCGGATCAACGGAACACGCAAACGGTTTCTTTGAATCTGCTAAATATGCAGAATCATTGGGGAGTCCCAGACCCCATCGCCACTATATGGTCGCCACATTCTTTATTTATCCGATCGAGATATGGTCAAAAGATAAACTTGAAAGCCACCATTTTGACTTACCCAAATCTTTTAGGGGGCGACAGTGCCAGCGCATTAACCAATTTGGCAATTGCGTGGCGCCAGTCAGCCCATTGTGTCTGCCTGAACAGACGCAAGTCAGGATACCAAGGGTTGTCCGCACGGTTGCGCAACCAGCGCCAGCAGCCGTCAAAGCGAGACAGGACCCAGGTCGGCCGACCAAGAGCACCTGACAGATGGATCACCGCCGTGTCGACACCGACCACCAGATCAAGTTCGGCAACCAGTGCCGCCGTATCGGCAAAATCCGTCAGTTCATCGGTCCAATCATGCAGGAGGAAGGGCGCATCCGCTGCTTCAGATGACTTTGGTCCCTTCTGAAGACTGACATAGCTGATGCCGGGAACAGTCCCCAGCAACGCCAGTTGGGTCAAAGACAGGCTCCGCCGCTTGTCGATGGCTGCCGCGCGTGGGTCGCCGGTTCGACCATCGCCTGCCCAGACCAGTCCCACGCGCAGACCCGGGAGTTCCCGCAACCGGCTTCGCCAATGATCACGACGATCCTGCGGAACCCGCAGATAGGGTATCTCGGTCGGAATATCCACCAAGCTCTGGGTACCCAGGCGGAGCGGCAACCCCAGAAGCGGGCAGCGACAGGTTACAGCCGCCGGCAGGGGCATTCCCATCTTCTCCACAGTGATCCCGTTTGGCAGGCTTTCCCTGAACAGCCTGACCAGGGCGGGCTGCACCTGCAAATGCACAGTCAGACCCCGTTCCAGAAGAAGGGGAAGGTAACGCAGGAACTGCAGGCTGTCCCCATGGCCTTGTTCGGCATGGACCAGCAGCACGGCCCCTGGCGGCAGATCCCCACCGTCCCATCCAGGGATAGCCTGCAAGGCGGGGGAAAGGCCGAAGCCGGGCATTCCCCATCGCCATTCATACTCCCGCCAACCTTCCACAAAGTCGCCAGCCATCAACCGCGCCTGCGCCCTCTGCCAGTGGACCACCGGCCATGATGGGGCAAGCCGCAGAGAGCGCTGGTAACATTGCTCCGCCCCATCATCATCCCCCATATCACGCAGAAGCGTGCCGAGATTGAGATGGGCCGGCAGATTGTCCGGGTCTGCCGCCGCCGCCGCCCGCAGGGCCGTCTGCGCATCATCCAGTAAGCCCAGGCCATGCAGGGCCACCCCAAGGGCGACGAGAGGGCCGGGCTGGCCCGGCGGAGCCTGCGCAGCCGCCTGTTTGGCAGCAAGCCGTGCTTCCTCAAAACGCCCCAGAACGGACAGTAAATCCGAACGCGCCAGCAAGGCTGTAAGGTTGTCGGGATGGCGTGACAGCACGGCATCGAAGATGGCCAGCGCGTCCTGATGACGTTCCGCCCGGAGCAGAGCGATCCCCAGACGATTGGCGATGACCGGATTGTCAGGGGAGAGATTATTGGCTTCCATCAGCATGGCCACCGCATCGGCCCAGATCGCGATGGGCAACAACGACCTTTCTGCC
>JAEMSB010000253.1 GCA_016463045.1 Niveispirillum sp. | reverse complement strand
TCCCCCGCATCTGCATCACGCGGTGGAAGATCAGGCGGTCGGCATCCACGACCAGATCAAGGTAGGGGCGCCCCACCACTCGCCCGGCATCAGCCGGCGATATACCCAGCATCGACAGGCCCGCCGCATTGATCAGCGATACGCGACCGTCCGCCAGCAGGCAGACCATGTCCGGCAAGGCATCAATCAGGGCGCGATAGCGCTCGGACAATTGCCGTAGGGCATCGTTCATCTCGGCTTCCCGCCGGGCCGCCCGTTGCACCCGGGTCAGGACCTGGGCTGTCAGCGCGAACAGGGCCAGCAGCACACCCCCCAGGACCCAATAGACGCTGGACAGAAAATCCAGGGCCGGGCGCGGGACACGCCATGTCAGCCAACCTGCCGGCGGATTGTCGGGTGCAGCACCAAATTCCACCAGAGGCAGCACCCCGACATCGGGCGGCAATGCACGGATGGAGATATCGACATTCTCCAGCAGCAAGGGGTCCAGCAGGCGGGCCACGGCCACGCGATCCAACCGTTGCAGGAACGCCAGGGCCATGCCATCCGGTCGGGCAGCCCCCCCCTGGCTGGGCCGGATATCGGCCACGGAGGCCAGATAAAGCTGGTCACCCCAGCGCACCACCCCCACGACGGCCTCAGTTGTGCCAGGCAGGGCGGCAATGGATTTCTCCATCATGCGGCCCAGCGCGAGCGGCACCTGCATTTCACGCATCCGGTTGTCGGTCAGGCGCTTGCCATCCTCCATCCCATAGATGACGCGGCCCTGCCGATCGATCACCAGACTCATCGACAGGCGATAGCCACCGCTGAGATAGATACCGATATTCTCATCCGCCCAGGTCAGATCAAACCGATCCACAACATGCTTAACAGCAGCATCCCAGCCCGCATAATCGCGCATGACAACGGCCAGGGAGTTTTCCGCACCTGCCATCAGGCGGGCGACGCGCTGTCCAGACCGCTCGGCCTCGCCGGCATCGAAATGCCGGGCCGTGGTGAACAGGATGGCCGCGACGGCCAGCACAGCGAAGGCCAGCAGCATCAGTACGGGCACCGTTGCCAATGGCAAAGGATGCCGGCCCGCGCCGGCGGGCTGTATCAGGTCTGGGGCGGGTTGCGGGTCGTGCATCGCGTAGGCGGTGGCGCTCCGTCGGATTGGGCACCCATCCTCTACCCGAACGGGGTAGGTTGCAACCTTGTTCGCGCGGGGCCATCTCTGCGTCCGGTCGGCATCGGCACAGAAGTTTTATGACAATATCATGACAGAATGCGGTGAAACTGACGTTGCGATGGCCGTGCCCATAATGCAACAGGTTGGAGCTGTCATGAATACGTAATAAAACAGCATCAAATCGGCAATACCCCTCTGTTAGCCCTCCGCCGGGGCCTGAGGCAATGCCGATACATACCCGGTGATGGGGATCGGTACGCTGACAGGCTTTGTCGCCCGCGAGATCCCACCGGAGAACAACAATGAGCCTCAAGTCCACCCTGCTGGTCGGCGCCGCTGTCGCCGTTCTGGCCGCCGGCCCGGCCGTGGCCCAGTCCGCCGCCCCGTCCCAGGCCCAGATCGACGCCCTGGCCGCCCAGATCCAGGCCCTGCAGGGCCAACTGACCTCGCTGAAGGATTCGGTTGCCAAGGAAAGCGCCGCGACCAAGAAGGCGATGGACGCTATGCCGAAGGTGACCGCCGACGGTGGCCGCATCCGCGTCCAGACCGCCGACAAGGCCTTTGACGCCGCCATCCGCGCCCGCTTGCACATGGACTATGGCTTCGGCAATGGTGGTAAGAACTTCACCGCCGACGGCACCGACGGCTTCGGCATCCGCCGCGCTTTCCTGGGCGTAGCCGGCAAGGTTTACACCGACTGGACCTATGAAGTGACCGCCAACTTCGCCGGCAACCGTGGCGGCGGGGCGCAGATCCAGGCCGCCAATATCGGTTATACCGGCATCGCCGGCTGGACCGTCGTGGCCGGCGTCATGCAGCCGAAGTTCACGCTGGATGACAGCACGTCCTCCAACGACATCGCCTTCATGGAACGCGCGCCCATTGGCAACATCGTTGTCGGTATCGGCGGCTCCGACAGCCGCACCGCTGTCGGCGTGACCAACAAGGGCACCAGCCACTTCGTTGCCGCCTATGCCACGGGCAACTCGACGAACACCACCGGCAGCTTTGACGATCAGGTCAACCTGCTGGGCCGCGCCGCCTATGCCTTCTGGCAGGCCAATGAAGGCTCCGCCGGTATCGGCGTGTCGGGCGTCCTGCAGACCACCCCGCAGGCCACTGCCCGCCCCGTCACCGCCGGCACCGCCACCACCAGCATTGGCTTCGGCGACCGTCCGGGCCTGCGCATCGGCGGCACCGACACCTCCTACCGTCTGACCAACGTCACCGTGAACCAGATCGACAGCGCCTATGCCTATGGCGCCGACCTGGGCGTTAACTTCAAGAGCTTCTGGGCTGCTGCCGAGTATTACAATTTCGGCGCTGAATATGCCGACCGCACCGCCTCGGGCGCCGTGCAGACGCTGGCCGATCCGGAATTCAGCGGCTACTACGTGTCCGCTGGTTACATCCTGACGGGTGAGCGCCGTAACTACAATATCGGTGAATGGACCACCGTGAAGCCCTCCTGGCCCGTCGGCCAGAACGGCATGGGCGCCTGGGAAATCGCCGCTCGTTACAGCCAGGTCGACCTGATCGACCGCGCCGCCGGCATCAGCACCGGCACGGCCGGCAAGGAAACCAACTGGACGCTGGGCCTGAACTGGTACATCAACCCGGCCATCCGCCTGATGCTGAACCATGTCATCAGCAAGACCGAACGCGCCAACGGCCAAGAAGTCGAACTCGACCTGACCGCCATGCGCATGCAGTTCCAGTTCTGATCCAGGCTTCGGTTCTACCCTGTTTCAGTTGGGGTAGAACCGGTTTCAGACTCAGGCAGCTACCAACCCACCGGCTCCCACAAGGGCCGGTGGGTTTCCTTTTGTGCCCACAATTAATCGCACGCGCATAAATACAGCACCGACTAACACAGAAATCAAATTTGTTTAGAAAGTACTAATGAGGCAATTCGGACACAGAACCTATCCTTAGGTATATTTCTGGTTACGATATTATGTTGCCTTAATATCACACGCTCCAAAAGTCGCGGTTTTTCTTTGGAAACCTAACCAGACGGATTATATAGCCCAGAGTGACGCGCTCATTCTTTAGTCATATGCATTGTTGAAGGAGCAATTCCTTCCTCCTGCCACACCGGAGACACAATGCGTAATCTGCGTTCCGCGGCACGGCACGGCCTGATGGCCGGTCTGCTGCTGCCATTACTCACCCATGCCGCCCCGGCCATGGCAACAATCGATGGCCCCACCGCGACGGTCGCCGTGAAGGCCCTGAACTTCCTTCAGCCTAAGCCGGCCAAGCCGACGCCTGTTACCATCGTGACGGCAAGCGGCCAGGCGGCCACAGGCGACGCGGTCAAATCCGCCCTTGGCGCTGACGTCACGGCCAAGGTCGTTGACAGCGCTGGCGACCTGTCCGGCGCGATCGCGGTCATCGTGATCGGCGGCGCCGACGTTTCCGGCAAGGCTGCCCCCGGTCAACTGGTGATCGGCGACATGGCCTGCATGGAAGCCGGCAAATGCGCCCTCGCGGTCGAACGGCAAGCCTCCGGTGCCGCCAAGTACCATGTCAACACGGCAGCCCTGGCCAAGGCCGGCGTCAGTTTCGACAAGAATTTCCAGATGCTCGTGACCGCGCACTAAGCGGGCGCCAAAGACCACCAGGAGTCCTCGTAAATGAAGAAATCTATTCTGCTCGGCGCGACTGCCCTTCTTGCTGTCGGTGCCCAGGCGCAGACCATCAACTACACCGCCCTTCAGGACGCTTTCGGCCAGCCGGTCACCACCAGCGCCACGGGTAAGCCCCAGGTGGCCTCTGATGCACCGGCCGCGCTGCGCATCATCACTGCGGCCGAGATCAAGGAAAGCGGCCTGGACAACCTTCCGGATGTTTTGAACCGCTACAGCGGTATGGATCTTCTGCGCTGGGGCAGCGGCAGCGCCGATGTGGCGGTCCGCGGCTACAACCAGGGCAGTTATCCGCGTCTGCTTGTCCTGGTCAACGGGCGTCAGGTCTACAATGACCATTTTGCCATGGTCGTTTGGAACACCATTCCGGTGCAACAGCCGGAGATCAAGCAGATCGAAATCGTCAAGGGTCCGGTCGGGGCGATCTATGGCTTCAATGCCGTTGCCGGCGTTGTGAACATCATCACCGTGAACCCGCTCTATGACGAGACCGGTACGGCGACGCTGCGCGGCGGCACGGATGGCAAGCGCGAAGCCAACATGGTCAAGACGCTGAAGCTGGGCGACCGCGTCGGCGTAAAGCTGTCTGCCGGTTACAAGGAGCAGGATGAGTTCGACAAGGGTAATCTGACCGCTGTCGAGCGTTCACGCCTGACCGGCCCCGAAGCGAACTATGTCTCGCTGTCGGGTCTGACGCAGGTCAGCGACAACATCCAGTGGGGTGTGGAACTGTCGCGGAGCTATTCCTTCCAGACCAATTACAACACCACCAACAGCTACCTTGCCATCAAGTATGTCGCCGAGTCCGCGAAGACCGATCTGACCATCGATGCGGGCTCCGTCGGCTTGGTGAACCTCATGGCCTACCGCAACAAGATGGATTTCAACTATCTTGCTTTCGGCGCCTCTGACGTGACAACGACCGTCGTTCAACTGTCCGATCTTCTTCAGGTCGGGTCTAACCACACGCTGAAGTTCACGGGTGAATATCGGCGTGCCGAAATGGGCCGCTGGCCGACGCCCGGCGCGACGATCGGGTATGATGTCTTCGCGGGCTCCACCATGTGGGACTGGAAAGTCTCCGATACGGTGTCGTTCACCAACGCCGTTCGCCTGGACATGTTCAGCCTCGACTACTCCGGTGGCCTTTCGTCGCCCTGGACGCTGGCCGACTATGACCGCGACATGACCAAGATCAGCTATAATAGCGGCCTGGTCTTCAAGCCCGATGCCGTCAATACCCTGCGCGCCACCTTCGGGATGGCCAATCAGTTGCCCAGCCTGCTGGAACTCGGTGGATACTACGTTGCTGGCGCCATTCCCACCGTCGGCAACCCCCATATCGACCCGTCCCGGATCACCAGCTTCGAGTTGGGCTATGATCGCGCCATTGAGGCCATCAATGGCCGCTTCGGGATCACCGCCTATCGTCAGCACACGAAGGACCTGAAGACCTTCACCGGTGGTGTGGCCGACCGGGTCACCATCAACCGGGTTCTGACCCAGACGATGGTGAACGCAGGTAGTTCTTCGTCCTGGGGCCTGGAAGCGGATGTGAATGGTGCGCTGGCCGGTGGCCTGACCTATTCCGCCTCTTATACCTTTACACAGATCAATGATGATCTGACCGTGAACCGGGGCGCCAATGCAACCCGCCCGATCAAGTTCGAAGACGCGACGCCCAAGCACAAGCTGCGTGGCGGCCTCGGCTGGTCCAAGGATGGCTTCTCTGCTGACCTGGGCCTGACCTGGCAGTCTGATCGTTATCTGCTGCGGCCGGGTACGGGCACGCTGACCGGCTTCCAGGTGCCGACCAAGGTCGACTCCTTCGTCACCGGTACGGCGACGGTCGCCTACGCCTTCTCCACAGGCACCGAACTGCGCGCAACCGCATCCGACTTCTTGCGGTCGAGCACCGCCGGCACGGCGGCTCTGGAGACCGAACGTCGGCTGTACGTTTCGCTGTCGCAGTCGTTCTAACCCTTGGTCAGGCTGGATTTCCTGGGTCAACAGGAAGTCCAGCCTGACACTCGTTGATTGTGAGCATGTTCAAATGAACCGATCCAAAAGGAACTGGTTGAATGTTATCTGAGATATTCTCCCGGCTGGACCGGTTGTCGCTGCTTGCAAAGCTGATGGCCGGTCCCGTCGTCGCTGCTCTCGCCATGCTGGTGCTGGGCGGCATCTCCATTGTTGAGCTGCGCTCTCAGGCGGCGGAAACCCGCATCCTGGTGGATGAGAAACTGGCGCGCGCCGCAGAAATGCAGAGCTTGGTCACGGAGCTGAAAGGCAGCCTTGGCTCGGCCTATTTTGCTGTCTTGTCTGTGGCGGGTGGCAATCCGGCGGCCGGGGCCATCAAGGAACTTGAGGGCGTTAAGGCCGCTATCGCGAAAGAGGCAAAGCGGCTGGAGGCTATTTCTGCAAACATCACCGATCCCGCCTTGAAAGCGGCCATTAAAAGCTCAGCGGCGGAGTTGGACGGCTTCAGCGGCGCGGTCGATGTTGTGTCGACGATGCTTGAGGTCGATCTGGCGACGGCTGCCGGCGCGGTTTTGCCCTTCAATGAGAAGGTGCAGACCATCGTCGTGGCGCTGGATAAAGCCGCAGCCCAGATTCAGGCCGATGCTCGTGCCAGCGTGGAGCGTCAGGCGCAAAGTGCTGTGACCTCGTCCTGGCTTTTGGTTGTGGGCCTTTTGATTGCCCTGGCCATCGTGTCGCTGCTGGTATTTTTCATCACCCGCCTCGTTCGCAATGGGATTGATGGTATCGCGCAGGCCATGGGCAGGCTTGCCGCCAATGACCTGTCCGTCGATCCTGCTCCACTGGTCCGCGCGGATGAATTGAACAGCCTTGTCGACGGCCTGTTTTCGTTCAAGAAGGCCTTGCAGGAGGCCTCGCGCTTGTCAGCAGAGCGTATCGAGGCTGATAGCCGTGCCCGTCAGGCGCTATTGGCACTGGCGGACAGCTTCGAGGCCACGGTGCTGGGTTCGGTCCGTACAGTCGGCGAAACGGCGGGCACGGTGTTGAGCGAGGCGGAACG
>JAEMSB010000768.1 GCA_016463045.1 Niveispirillum sp. | reverse complement strand
GCCACCCCCGCCGACAGCTTGAACCGCCCGTCCGCCGCGACATAGGCGGTGTCCAGTTCCATGAACGGCGATGTCCGGGGATCGATCCCCACCCGCATCTCTGCCCCCGTCCGGTCCGGGTCGCGCAGCGACAGGTCGGCGATGCCCGACGGGGCCGGGAACAGCAGGCCGACAGTGTTCAGCCCCACCCGGATGCTGGTCGCATCGACCACCCGGTCGGACAGCGATCCCTGCTGTGAGATGAACAGTCCGGCCAGACGGACATTGCCGGCACTGTCGGGGCTGAACCCGCGCACATTGCCGGCATCGTAAAGGCCGATGGATTCGGTGCCCACACGCAGGCCGAAGGCGTCGGTGGCATTGCGCACGACATTATCGTCGCTCTGCTGCGCCGTCACTGGCAGGGCGGACAGCAAGGTCAGGGCACAGACGCTGCACCCGGCAAAATTCCTTGTGGACATGGATCACTGCCTGATTTTGTTCTGGTTGGTCGTTTGCGGCAACAATAGGCCCCTCACTACCACAGGCTTTTTACATCCGCCATAGGATATATTCTTTGATCGGCGCGGTCGTCTATACCTGGTCCGATGACGGTCCCAGCCTGTCTTTTCGGTCACCCTATGCCATTGCACAGTTTCGAAAGCGGCCTTCCTGGGTTTACCTGACACTGATCGTTTCATGGGTGCAGGAGAACAAAGGTGGCAGGTGATCGCAATGTGGTGGGCCGGCTGACAGCGGCCTATGTGATCGCCCTGACCCTGATCGCGATCCTGTCGGGCGGCGTGCATCTGCTGCTGGACAATGTCATTTCCGAACAGCGCGACGCCGCCACCATCATCAATATCGCTGGCCGGCAGCGCATGCTGTCACAGCGCATATCCCTGCTGGCCAGCGACCTGCACCAGGGGGATGAAACGGCGCGGCAGCCGCTGCGCGACGCCATCGCCCTGATGCGCCAGTCACAGAATGCGCTGGTGCGTGGCGATGATCTGGGCATCTCCAACCCGCTCTCCCCCGATGCCAGCGCCCATTATTTTTCCGGCCCCAGCCCACTTGATGCGCGCGTCCGCGCCTTCCTGGACCATGCCGACCTGTTTGCGGAAACCGGCGACGAGACATCATTCCGGCAGCTCCACATGGCCGCCCGCGATACGCTGCTGCCAGCCCTGGACCGGGCCGTGACCATCTTCGAGAATGAAGCCAATGGCCGCACCCATTGGCTGCGTCAGGCACAGAAAGTGGTGCTGGCCATCCTGCTGACCACCCTGCTGGCAGAGGCGGTTTTCATCTTCCGCCCCATGGTGACGCGCATCCGGCTTTATGCCGGTCGCCTGTTCGATCTGGCCAGCCGCGACAGCCTGACCGGCCTGCCCAACCGCCGTTTCCTGGTCGATACCGGGGAAGCGGCCGTGATCCAGGCCCGGCGCGAGGGCACGGAACTGTCCTGCCTGCTGGTCGATCTCGACCATTTCAAAGCCATCAATGACCAGCATGGCCACGCCACCGGCGACGCCGTCCTGGTCCGCTTCGCCGAACTGGCCCAGACGGCCCTGCGCCAGGGCGACATGGTGGGCCGCACAGGGGGCGAGGAATTCGCCATCCTGCTGCCCGGCGCCGGCGAGGCGGGGGCCTTGTTGGTGGCCGAGAAGCTGCGCGCCATGCTGGATGCCGACCGCAGCGCAGGCCTTCCGCATTTCACGGCCAGCATCGGTGCCACCGCGCTCGCCCCCGGCGACCGTGGCCTGCCCGACCTGTTCTCCCGCGCCGACGCCGCGCTTTATGTCGCCAAGGGCCTGGGCCGCAACCGCGTACGGTTTGAGGCGGGGCACAGCACGGCCCGCACCGAGATGATGGAGATGGCGTAAGGC
>JAEMSB010000767.1 GCA_016463045.1 Niveispirillum sp. | reverse complement strand
CTCTACCCGTGACCGGTGCGCGAAAAAAGGCCGATGAAAGCCGACTTTCCTTTGATGGCTGGATGCTGGACCTGAATCGCCGCGAACTGACCGGGGCCGATGGCGTCGTCGTTTCTCTGTCGACGGCGGAGTTTTCGTTGCTGGAGGCGTTTGTACGCCATCCCAACATGGTGCTGACCCGTGAACAATTGCTGGATCTGACCAAGGGACGGGAGGCCGATGTCTTCGACAGCTCCATCGACAATCAGGTCAGCCGCCTTCGCCGAAAGATCGAACCCGATCCCCGCAATCCCACCCTGATCAAGACGGTCTGGGGCGGGGGCTATTGCCTGGCGACAGAGGTAAAGGCCGCATGAAGGGGGTAATGTCTTTCCTGCGCCATCCGCGCAGCCTGTTCACCCATATGGTGGCGCTGCTGGTCGGTGCCATGCTGGTGGCGAAATTCGCCAGTTGGACGGCATCGCTGGACGACAAGGCCGCCACCGTCCGCCGCACCCATATTGAAGAGACGCTGCTGCGCATCGCGGCCACCACCCGCGTCATGGATACCTTGCCCCGCGAACACCGGTCCGACACGCTGGCGGCCATACGCGCACGCGAAACGCGCTATTCGGTTGATGATACGCCCGCCATTCCGCCCGACTATCGGTTGACCGACCCGCAGGCCGTGGCGGTGCGTGACCGGCTGATCGATATTCTGGACCTGCCGCCCAGTGCCGTGCAGTTCAAGATGTGGAACCGGGCGGAGAATGCCGAACCCTCCTGGTTCCACAATCCCTGGGCCGCCATCGAACCGGTGGAGATGGGGATGAAATTCTCTGTCCGCCTGGATGACGGGCAATGGCTGAACGCCGTCAACCGCCGCATGGTACAGCCCACCGTCTGGTCCTCCACCTCCACCTGGACCCTGCTGACCTCCATCTTGATGGTGGCCGCCGCCACCTTCTACATCTCCCGCCGCCTGTCGCGCCCCTTGCGTGATCTGGCCGACAGCGCCGATCGGCTGGGCCGGGGGGAAACGGTACCCGCCCTGGAGACGGAACGCGGGCCGGAGGAGGTGCGCCGCGCGGCCAATGCCTTCAACGCCATGGCGGCCCGCATCCGGCGGTTCGTGGATGACCGTACCCGCATCCTTGCTGCTGTCTCCCACGACCTGCGCACGCCTATCACCAATCTGCGCCTGCGCGTGGAGTTGCTGGAGGAGGGGGAGACCAAGTCCCGGATGCTGGAAACCCTGGATGAACTTCGGTCAACTGTGGAGGCCACGCTTTCCTTCACGCGGGAGGAGTTGGGGGAGGAGGCGGTCCGCGCCGACCTTTCCACCCTGGTGGAAAGTGTGTGTGACGATTATGCCGATACCGGCCGCCCGGTGCATTTCACCATGGCGGATCGTCTGCCCCTGATCTGCCGCACAGGGTCGCTGCGCCGGGCGCTGCGCAACCTGATCGACAATGCGCTGGCCTATGGCGGTACCGCCCGCGTCTCCATCCACAGTGATGGGGCAGGGGCGGAGATCATTATCGCGGACGATGGCCCCGGTATTCCCGAACACGATATGGAACGGGTTTTCGAACCGTTCGTGCGGCTGGAGGCATCGCGCAACCGCCGTACCGGCGGTGTTGGCCTGGGCCTGTCCATCGCCCGTTCTGTGGTGCGCGGCCATGGTGGCGATATCCGTCTGTCCAACCGTCCTGACGGCGGCCTGGATGCCATCATCATGATCCCAATTGTGACCAGTCCAGACAAAGAAGGTATTATTCTTCGGAAGGTAGCGTGACCGGTTTTGTTAATTTCGCCTGAATCCCCTATCCCAGTCCCCCACCACCCTGGCATAGCCGGCGGCGTGGCGCAGATCGGATAGGGTGATGG
>JAEMSB010000766.1:1275-1878 GCA_016463045.1 Niveispirillum sp. | reverse complement strand
CGGCTACCTTTGCCAAGCAGAAAACTGCAAGGTGAGTGGGGTGGGCAGGAGATTGATCGGGATGGGCATGCCGACGGGGACGGATGCACTGGATGAACTGGCGCCGCTGCTGACGGGGGTGCGGATCGACAATATGGACCTGTCGGGCGTACGGGTGACCCCGCTGACCCCGTACTTGCGGGAAAAGACGGGGGAGGGGCCGTTGTTCCTGTTCGCCCGCGATGGGGCGGCCCGTATCACCCTGATGCAGCCGGGGGCGCAGCCCGTGCTGATCCGGCGTGGCAGTTTCGCGGCCCTGCCCCATGGGCATGGCTTCCGTCTGGTCCCTGATAAGGATCATCCCGCCGCCGCGCTGCTGATCGGGACGGCCACGCTGGACCGCCGCGCGGTAGCGCCGTTGCTGGACCGGCTGCCGCCGCTTTTGTTCATGTGTCCGTCGCGCACGCTGGGCATGGAATGGCAGGACGGCACCTTCGCCATGGTCGAGGCGGCCCTGGCCCAGGGCGATCTGGCAGGCCGGCTGGTGGCGCAGCGGCTGCTGGAAAGCCTGTTCATTATCGCCGTCCGCCGCTTTCTGGAAACCAATGAGACCTACGCCTTGGG
>JAEMSB010000766.1:0-1265 GCA_016463045.1 Niveispirillum sp. | reverse complement strand
TGGGGGCCAGCCGCACGGCGACATCGGTGGGCCGCGCCCTGGTGCTGATGCAGGACCGGCTGTCAGACGATTGGACCTTGGCCAGCCTGGCCGACGCCTGTGGCCTGTCTCAAGCCACCCTGATCCGCCGTTTCCAGGCGCTGGTGGGGGAGGCGCCGATGGCCCATTTGATGCGCCTGCGCATGGAACGGGCGGCGGAATGGCTGAAATCCGGGGATGACAAACTGTCGGTACTGGCCGCCCGTCTTGGCTATCAGTCAGAAGCCGCCTTTGCCCGGCGGTTCAAGGAGTTTCACGGCGTCTGGCCGGGGGAATTCCGGCGGGTCGGGTGAGGGAGGGCGGTCAGGGACGCCAGCGCCATTCCCCCTCCGCCCGCCGCCAGCATATCCAGATCAACAAGGCCGTTGCCGGAATCACGACGGTAAAGACGATGCCGACATGAAGAAGGGTGCCCCGGACTGGTGCTATGAACGGCAAACCCCAGATCAGGAACAGGATCAGGGCGCTGTACGAAGCGGAAACCGCCCAGCCTTCCCAGGTGGCGGGCACCACGCCATAACCAAGTGTCTTCTGCCGGAACCAGTAGCGGTTCGCCATTGGCTTAGTCGCGACCCCACCGCCAGCGCAGGTCGCCTTCCGTGTGGCGGTCGGCGATCCAGCTATACAGACCCGTCACGGCGAGGAGCCAGCTCAACGGGATCACCAGTTTCCAGGGCGAAGGCGGGGCGTCAAAGAGGGCCTGTATCGCAACAATGCCGCCGACCGCCACCAGGGCATAGGCAGCCGTGAGGAGCCAGCCTTGCCAACTGCGTGGGCCGTAGCCGATGCCAAACTGCTTGGGTCCAAACCATGCGCGCGATGCCATGCCGACCTCCATATCAAGAGTAGGCATAGTATAAATGCGTGTGGTGCCGTGGACAATCACAATCGGTTGCTGCCCGTCCCCACCAGCAGTCGCACATCAATGCCAAGTAGGGTGACAGTCTCTGTCCGTGCCCCCAGCGCGCGGTAGAACAGGCCGGCGCGGATATTGGCGGGCCGTGCGTGCCAGCAGATCCAGGACAGGCCCTGCTCCTGGGCCATGCGCCCTGCCGCTGCCATCAGGGCACGGCCCACGCCCATGCGGCGTGACCCCGGCTCCACATAGATATTTTCCAGCATCATGCCGCCGGTGGCCGTCTGGCTGTCATAACCGGGGGTCAGCAGGACCATGCCGGCGATACGATCCCCGCATTCCGCCACCAGACAGCGGAACAGCGCATCCT
>JAEMSB010000252.1 GCA_016463045.1 Niveispirillum sp. | reverse complement strand
GCGCTGTCCAGGTCCTTTGCCTTCCAATAGCTGGAAAATTCGCCTTCCTTGGCATTGGGCGGTTCGCCATGCATGTCGAACCGTACCTGCCCGCCCGTCGCTTGCCAGCGGAAGATGAAATGATCGCCCTGCGCCATATGGGCCTTCACTTCTGCCCCCGAATGCGGCGGCAGGATCAGTTCCTGGCGGTCGCTGCGCATGGCGGTGGATTTGGCGATATCCGCCGGTGTCGGGGTGCCGGGGGCCACAGGTGTGGCAACGGGCGCGGTGGCGGCTGGTTCCGTGGCCTCACCGCCGCCGCCTGCCAGCTTGGTCAGGCCCAGGGCGCCACCGGCCCCTGTCGGGTCGATCCCATATTCAGCCGGCAGCACGAACAGGGTCAGCACCAGGGCAGAGGCCGCCACGGCCCCCATCCCAGCCCGGATCAGGGCGCGGGGAGAGGCCTTATAAGGGGTCATGCTCATGTCGGTCATCTGTTTTCCCCTTACGCGGATTGGGTGAGGTAGCCGGCCAGTTGATAGCCCACCAGCGTCAGGCCGGCGGCCATCAGGGCGCCATTGGCCAGCAGGACAGAGCGGTTGAAGCTGTGCGTCGTGCGCCAGGCATTCATGGCGATCAGGATCAGGCACAGGGCCATGAACTGCCCGATCTCCACCCCGACATTGAAGCTGACCAGATTGGCCAGCAGCCCATCGGGCGAGAGCGACAGTTCCTGCAGCTTGGTCGCCAAGCCGAATCCGTGGAAGAAGCCGAAGATCAGGACGGCAGCCTTGGTATTGGGCTGAAAACCCATCCAGGTCTTGAAGGCCCCCAGATTGTCTAGCGCCTTGTAGACCACCGACAGGCCGATGATGGCGTCGATGATATAGGCATCGGCCCTTATATCGGCCAGCACGCCCAGCAGCAGCGTGGTGGAATGACCGACCGCGAACAGGGTGACGTAGGCAGCGACGTCACGCAGCCGGTAGAGGAAAAAGATCACGCCCACCAGGAACAGCAGATGGTCGTAACCGGTGACCATGTGCTTGGCGCCCAGATAGATATAGGGGATGACATGCACACCCTGCGCATCTTCGATGAAGGAGCGATCCTCCTCCGACACACCATGCGCCATGGCATGGGGTGACCAGATCAGCAGGGCCAGGACGACCAGCCAGGGCAGGGCGGCGACAAGAAGGGGGACGGCGCGACCGCCCCCGTTGGTCAATGACAAGGGGAGCAGCCGCATCGTCCGCCCCCGTCACTTGACGGTGAAAGACAGGATGGACCGGGCCTGGCTGGCCTTGTTGACCACCATGACCGCCACCTTCGCCCCACTGGCCAGCTTCACGCCCGGCGCGTCGAAGCGGTTGCCGGCGGCGGGTGTCAGATTGACCTGACGTTTCCCGCCCGCGTCCATGATGGTCATGGTGGCGGTCAGATCGGCACTGGGCACCGGTTCATCCTCTTCGCTGACATAGATGCTGGTGGCATCGGTGCCGGCCACCAGCTCAATCAGCGTTTCGCCCGTCATCTGGACGATGCCGCCATGCTTGGGCGTGGTGTCGCCATGGGCCAGGGCGGCCAGCGGCGACAGGGTCAGGGTGGCGGCCAGCGCCAGCCGGATCATCGGGTGCTTCATCCTGATCTCCTTATTCCGGCGCGTGGGCCAGCACGAAGGACAGGGTGGCCAGATATTCGACATGGTCCACCTGTTTGGGATTGTCGGCGGGGCCGACATAGGTGGCAGCCAGTACGTTCAGGCCCTGATTGCGAACCTTGATGGTGGCGACGCCATCCTTGTCGGTCTTTACCGGCGGCTGGTCGGGATCATTGACATAGTCATGCTTGACCTCCGCGTCCTTGACCGGCTTTCCCTTGTACAGAACACGGATCGTCAGCGGCTTGCCCATCTCTGCCGGGATTGTCTTATCAACGGGAACGATCTGCAGAAGCTGCTCGGGCAGAATGGGAATGGGGGCGTTGGGTGTGCCCGTCAGGTGGACCGCGAACTTCATGGTGCGTTCTGCCCGCACGGCATCCGGGACTGTATCGCGTCCGCCCTTCACCCACTTCCCATCAGCCAGACGCGACCAAAGGCCGTTATCCATGGCGGCGGCAAAGGCAACCGTCGGCGCCTCGCTATCCACCACGACAATGGGGCCGGTGGCGCGCAGCGTGGCGGCCACCGGGGCCCAGTCCGCGTCATAGCCATAGGTGCCGGTGATCAACCCCAGGCGCTTCACCATGTCCAGATCGTCGGCGCCGACGCCATAGATCAGGGCGGTCTGCTTGGCCCGCTGCGCGAACCAGATGCCATGGGCCTGTGCCGCCATGCCACCACCCAGCGCCGTGACGGCAAGGATGGCGGCCACAAGATGCTTCATCCGTTTCATGTTCCCGTATCCCTGTTCTTTGGGGCTTATGGGAACAGCGTGCCAGCAGGTGTGCGGATTCCGTTATTGTTGGACCGCCCCTTCACGAAAGCATCCCCCGTATTCCCGGCACGCACAGCATAATAGACCGCACAAAAAAGCCCCCGGCCCAGGAGGGGGTGGGCAGGGGGCAGGCAGGGACGCTGGAGTTTCAGGACCATCAGGCCCCTTTATTTATTGGTGCGGATCAGGGAGCGGGTGTTCTTGCCATATTCGAACTCCGCCATCTGATCCAACTGCGCGGTGGTCAGGTTGCGGACCTGGACATGATTGTTCCCGGCCAGCATGTCGGCATCGCTGATATCGACGGCGACATTCTTCTCACCCAGCCCCATGAAGCCGCCGGACGCGATGACCAGCTTCTCGGCGTCGCCGCTGCTGGCATTCAGGATCACATCCTCGACCTCCCCCAGTTCCTTGCCGTCGGCACCGATCACGGTGCGGCCCAGCAGGCGTTCGGCGGAGGTCCGGTCGATGCCGGGGCGCGGTTCGGCCAGAATGCCGGGCGGCGTATCGCGTTCGGGCATGACGGCGGCGGGCGGCTCGCCGACTTTACCCGGTTCAGTGGTCCCCGGGACCGGGGGAACGGGTTCCGTGGTGCCGGGCGGCACCGTCTGGGCCATGGCAGCGGTCCCCAGCAGCAGGGCCGTCAGGGTGGCGGCACCGATCAGTTGCGTGCGCATTGTCTGTTCCTTCCCTTCCGAAGTTGCTCAAGGGCACACCGGGATTGATCCCGGACCCATGCCAGAACAACGGCAAGCGAAGGCGAAGGTTGCAAAGGGCGCTTGTGACCTTTGGTGGTTGCTGTCAAACGCCCCCGGCGGCCCCGCGCAGCTGATCGGCGATCTGGGCCAAGCGGGTGCCCAGGTCGCGGGCCGCGTTGGCGCTGGCATTCTCGCTCTGGCGGGATGATGAGCGCAGCATGTCGATGTCCCGCTACAGGTCCACCGACAGACCATCCAGACGCAGCACGCGCTCGCGCAGATTCTGCGTCAGTTCCGACACGATGGACAGATCGGTGCGCTCGCGCCCACGGGTTTCTTCCAGAACGGCGCGCACGCTGTCGGTCGTGCTGTCCAGCCGGTCGCCCAGCCGGTCGATCCCGTCCAGACGGGCCTTCAGCGCGTTGGCGATGGCCAGAAGGTCGGCATTCTCCCGCTCCCGTCCGGCGTTGTCGGAGGCGGCCAGGGCGTGCAGCGCCTCTGTGGCGGCGGCAAGGCCGCCGGCCATGCCCTCGATATTCAGGATACGCTGCTGAAGCTTGTCGACCAGCCCCATGGCCTGATCCACGGCCACCTTCTCGCGGTTGTCGGCACTGGCCACCAGGGCATGCACCGCCTCGATGGCGGCGCGCAGACCGCCCGTCAGGTCGATCAGGGCCTGCGGGGTATTGTCCCGGTCGCGCTGGGCGTCCAGTTCGGCGGCGACATCCTTCATGTCGGCCAGCAGCCGTTCCTGCTGTCCCACGGTGCGCGACAGGGTGGTGGTGGCGATATGGGCCTCGGATGACAAGGCCTTGGTTTCCTGACGCAGGTCGGAGGTGAGGTCGCGCAGGCGGGCGGTGGCGTCATCGACGCCGCCCGTCAGGCTCTGCGCCAGACGGCCCGCCGTTTCCCCGATCTCCTTCACCCGGTCGCCGATCTGCGTGGCGCTGCCGCGCATGCGGGTCAGAAGGTCGGCAATGGCCTCATGCTGGCCCGGCTCCACCCTACGGCGCTCAAACTCCTGCCGCAGCCCGTCGCTGGTCAGGCGCAGGGCATCGACGGCGTCGGCCATGCTGTCGGCCCGGTCGGACACATCGGCCATCAGGCTGGAGAATCGGAACTGGATATCCTGGAACTGGTCGGCCAGCGGTTCCAGCTTGCCGCGCGTCATGTCCTCGGCAATCTCCGCCGATTGCTGCAGGGTGGTGCGGGCATGGTTCATGCTGTCCAGCGCCGTTTCCAGCTTGTAGCTGATCTCCGACGAGCGGTCGTCCAGAAGGTCGGCGGCGCGCGACACCTGCATGCCGGCATCCTCCAGACGGGCAGCGGCCTTTTCCGTCGCCTCGTCAAAGCGGCTGGTGACGCCGCCTAGGGTGGCGTAGAGCGCCTTCTCGCCCTCTTCCATGCTGTCGGCGGCCCGCGTGATGCGCGAACCGGTCTGATCCACGGTGCTGGCCAGCAGGTCGCCCGACGCGCGCAGCAGCTTCACCGCCGACAGCAGGCCTTGCTGTGCCTCTTCCATGGAATGCGACAGGGCCTTGGCGGCGTCGCGGGCCTCCACCGTGGCCAGACGGATGTCGCTGTCGCTTTCAGACAGGCTGCCCAGGGTTTCGATGACTTTGGTTTCGGTCTTGGCGGCGGTGTCGGCCAGATGGTCGGCATTGGCGCGCAGGGCGTCGATAATGTCATCCAGGCCGACCTGACCATCCCCGCTGTCAAAGGCGCGGACCTGTGCCACGGCATGGCCCAGCATCTCGGTGGCCTGCCGGATCTCGCGGTTGCTTTCCGTGACGGTGCGCACGGCGGCGGAACAGAGCTGGTTCACCTGGCCCAGCGTCTCGTTCAGCTGCTGCTTGGTGTCGCCGACAATGCGGCTGACATCATTGCCCAGCATGGCCAGCGACCCGCCGGCCCCGCGCAGGCGCGCCGTCAGCGCCTCGAACAGGTCGGCATAATCGCCTTCGAATTTCAGGCGCAGGCGCCCATCCTCGGTAGCGACGGAGATGTCGGGGATTTCGGCGGCCTGCTTGCGGAAGCCATCGATAGCGCGGGCTAGATCCCCGAACTCATCCTCCCGCTCCGCTCCCCAGACGGGGGCGCGCCAGTCGCCGCGCGCCACGCCATTCACGGCCCCCGTCAGTTCACGCAGGGGCCGTAGCACGCGCGCGCCCATCAGAGACAGGAAGGCGAACAGCGTGCCCACCAGCACCAGAACGGCGGCCCCGCCCAGCCACAGGCCGCGAGTCGCAACCTCCTCCAGCCGGGCCAGCTCCACCGCATGCAACCCGCGTGAGCGCTGATCAATGCGGTCGGCCAGGGCGGCATAGCGGGTCAGCAGGATGATGGGCGTGGTCTGGCCCAGGGCGGCAGGGCCGCTATTGGCCGATTCCAGGGCACGGCGGGCACCGTCCAGCAACCGTTTCAGATCGGCGGCCAGTTCCAGTTCCTGTGGCGTCAGGCGCTTGCCCTGCAAACCGCGCAGGGCCTGATCGGCGGCTTCCAGGCTGGTGCGCATTTCGGCTCGCGCCTCGGCATTGCCGGTTTCCGCGAACTGCGCCAGCGCCGACAGGAAGCCGCCATGGCCCATCCGGTCCTGAAAATCGATCAGCAGTCTGGTTTTGGCCAGCTGGTCGCCCGGCACTTCCATGCTGCCGGACTGCACCTGGAACTGTGCCATCTGAAAGGTGGCGCCGGCCGCCAGCCCGCCGACAATCAGCGTCGCGCCAAGGGCAACGGCGGTGCTGAGATTGCGCAGCGACGACAGCCGCGATCCCGTGCCCCGCTCCATATTGCCTCCCCGCCGCTTCATATTGGGTCAATCGCGGCAGAGACTAACCAATTCTTGTGCCAACTTCATCCATTCGTTGGCATATCGCCTTCCGTTCGGGGCAGATTGATCCAGGAAGGCGGCATCGGCGCCAATGTCGCCCCGCCGCACAGCAGCGGAACCTCCCCCGACAGGGCGTCCAGCCGGATCAGGGCCAGGGCCAGATCATCGGACCCTGAGCGGATTTCACCGACATCCGCGCCATCGCGGGTGACGATCGTTCCCGCCTCGGGCAGGGGGCCGTCCACCCGCACTGGCAGCAGCCGCTTTTTCACCAGCCCGCGATATTTCGTGCGTGCCGTCAGTTCCTGGCCCACATAGCAGCCCTTGTTCCAGGCCACGCCCCCCAGCTCGTCAAAGCCATTATCCAGCAGGATCGACTTCTCCGGCATCAGGTCCCGGCTGCTGTCCGGGATGCCCAGGGTCAGGCGCGCGCGGTCCCAATCGGCAAAATCGCCGGTGGCGGCCGTGTCGGCGGGCAGGATGAAACGGTGGCCCAGGCCGGCCTGACGCGGATCGACGATCTGCCAGCCGCCCTCGACCGCTGTGACCGTTCCACGCTCTGCCTGTGCCGCATCCAGGCGGGCGAAGATGGCGAACTGTCCCGTCAGGTCGGTCAGGTCCACCTTGGCCCGTAGCCGGAACATGCGCAGGCGGCGGATCAGATCATCCCGCCGCCCCGCCTCCACATCTAGAAGCAGGCGGTCCCCATCGGCCAGGATGATGAAATCATGCAGATATTTTCCCTGCGCGGTCAGCAACGCGGACCAGACGGCCTTGCCCTCCAGGTTGGTGACATCGTTGGTCACCAGCCCTTGCAGGAAGCTGATACGGTCATCGCCGCCGACGGCGATGAGGGTGCGGTTGGATAGCGGGATCAGCGGCAGATCGGCCATGATGGTGGTTCGTTCCGGGAACGGTTAACGGTCAGGCCCACCATATAGGCATGGGTGCGGCAA
>JAEMSB010000251.1 GCA_016463045.1 Niveispirillum sp. | reverse complement strand
CGCCCTGGCGCACTACCTGCATCACTTCCAGCCACCGCCCAGCGCCCGGTAAAGCGAGATGGCAGCCTGCAGCTCTGATAGGCGGATCTGGGTCAACTGATCCCGCGCCGACAGGAGAGAGCGTTGGGCGTCCAGGAGGGTCAACAGGTCGGTCGCCCCCTCACGATAACGGGTTTCGGCAAGGCGGAACAGTTCACTGGCCAGACGCACCGCCTCTTCCTGCAGGACCCGCTGTTTTTCGGCGTTGCGGGCGGCGGACAGGGCCGTTTCAACATCAGAGAAACCGGTGAGGATGGCCTTGCGATAGGTTTCCACCAGTTCCACGCGCCGAGCCTGCGCCACCTCCACCTGCGCGCTGCGGCGACCACCATCGAACAGGCTTTGCGCCAGCGACAGTCCGGCATTGGCGACAGCATTGGGGGCGTTGATCAGGCTGGACAGGCCACCGCCCGTCAGATTGCCGGACAGGTTCAGGGTGGCGGACGGGTACAGGGCGGCACGGGCGGCAACAATGTCGGCTCCGGCAGCCTCCAACTGTTTCGAAGCGGCCTTCAGGTCGGGGCGACGTTCCAGCAGGTCGGCGGGCGCCCCCGCCCCCGTGGCCGGCAGACCCAGGCCCCCCAGGCCGGTGGCGGACAGCGACAGATCGGCGGGCGCACGGCCCAGCAGCACCGCCAGAGCGTTGGATGCCGCCAGTTCCTGCTGTCGCAGGGCCGGCAGGGTGGCGCGCTGACTAGTCAGGGCGGTGCGCTGCTGCGCGACCTCCAGGGCCGTGGCGGCACCGTTGCGGAAGCGGGCATCGACGACGGCCATCACCCGTTCGGCAAGGGTCAGGTTTTCCTCGGCGCTACGGATGCGGTCGCGTAGGGACAGGACCTGGAAATAGGTGTTGGCGACGGTGGAGGTAACGGTCAGGGCCACCGTTTCCTGATCCAGCCGGCTGATCGCCGCACTGATCGCGGCGCTGTCGGCCGCGGCGCGGTTCGCACCCCAGAAATCCAGCTCGTAACTGGCGGACAGGCCGGCGTTGGCGCTGCTGCGGCCCGATCGTCCGCCGGCACCGGACAGGTCGGTTTCCTGCCGACTGATCCCGGCGCTGGCATTGACGGTGGGCAGCAGATCGGCTCCTGCCGCACGAGCGCGGGCATCGGCCTGCAACAGGCGGGCGGCAGCGGCGGCAAGGTCGGGGTTGGCCTTGCGCGCATCGGCCAGCAGCGACACCAGCTCCGCCGACCCGAAGCCACCCCACCAATCTGCAGCGGGCCAGGGGCTGGCGGCATTGGTGCCATCGGCCTGTGTCCAGGTGGCGGGCGGGGCGACGGGGCTGGCCGTGCTGCCATAATCGCCCTGCGCGCAGCCCGACAGAAGAGTGCCGGACAGCAGCAGCGACAAGAACAGGCGGGAATGTCTGACGATCATGCTTGGACGATCCAGAAAAGAGGTCAGTCGGCGGCCAGAGCCACAACGGGATCCAGCAGGGCCGCGCGCCGGGCGGGCGTGTAGCCGAAGATCAGGCCGGTGGCAAAGGCGCAGGAGAAGGCCAGAAGCATGGGCGGCAAGGTCAGTTGGATATCGACCTTGAAGATGGTCAGGAACAGCGAGACGCCGATGCCCAACACCACGCCAATCACCCCGCCCAAGGCGGAAACCAGCAGCGCTTCGAGCAGGAATTGCTGCATCACATGGCGGGCGCGGGCACCGGTCGCCATGCGGATGCCGATCTCCCGCGTGCGTTCGGTGACATTGACCAACATGATGTTCATCACCCCGATCCCGCCAACCAGCAGGGAGATGGCGGCAATGGAACCCAGCAGGATGGTCATCGTCTCCCGCATCGCCGATAAGGTGTCGATGAAGGAGGCGGTATTGCGGATCTGGAAATCCTCTGCCTGATGGCGCGTGGTCAGCAGGCTGGTGATCATCGCCTGGGTTTCATCGATCATGGCCAGATCATCGACCAGGACGGTGATGGAGCGCAGGTCGCGCCGCCCGAACAGACGGTAGGAACCGGTGGTCAGGGGCACGAAGACCACATCATCCTGATCCTGGCCCACGGGGCTGGCGCCCTTTGGCGACATGACGCCGATCACCTGAAACGGCACATTGCGCAGCAGGATATAGCGGCCCACCGGGTCCTGTCCGGGGAACAGGATATTGGCCACCGTCTGCCCGATCACGGCCACGGGCGCATATTGGTCCATCGCCGCCTGATCGAAGAAGGTGCCGCTGGACGGCTCCCACGACCGAGCCAGCTGCACATCCGGGCTGGTGGCCGTGATCTGGGTCTGATAGTCCAGATTGCCGGCACGCGCCGTCATACCGCCCGTATATTCCGGGACCGAGGCCACGACATTCGCCACCTTGGCGATGGCGGTGGCGTCATCGGGGACCAGGGTGGCAAGCCCGTTGGCATTGCGCTGCCCCGGCGCGCCGGGCCGGATCACCAGCAGGTTGGTGCCCATGGCGCTGATCCGTTCCACCATGGCCTTTTGCGAGCCATTGCCGACCGCCAGCATGGTGACGACCGAGGCCACGCCGATGACGATGCCCAGCAGGGTCAGGACGGTGCGGTAAAGATTGGCCGACAGCGCACGCCGCGCCATGCGGAAGGCTTCCAATACTTCCTTGGCTGTCCAGCCCGTATCCTCCCCCTCCTCCGGCACCTGGATGGTGCGGGCAGCGACAGGCGGCGGGGCGGGGTTTTCCAGGGCCTGGTCGGTCGGGTGGTCGGCCACGATCTGGCCGTCCTTGATCTCCACCAGACGGCGGGCATTGTTGGCCACGTCACGGTCATGGGTGATCAGGATGACGGTATGGCCCTTAGCCGCCAGATCGGAGAGAAGCTTCATCACCTCCACGCCGCTGCGGCTGTCGAGAGCGCCTGTCGGCTCGTCAGCCAGGATGACCTGACCGCCATTGACCAGGGCGCGGGCGATGGCGACGCGCTGCTGCTGACCACCCGACAGTTGGCTGGGCCGATGGTCCATGCGTTCGGACAGGCCGTCAGCAGATCCTCGGCCCGTTCCCGCCGCTGGTCACGGCCCAGGCCGGCATAGATGGCCGGCACTTCCACATTCTCCACCGCCGTGGACATGGGGATCAGGTTGTAGGACTGGAACACGAAGCCGAACGCTTCCCGCCGCAGCATGGCCAGCATGTCACGGTCGAACGTGGAGACATCGCGCCCGTCGAACAGGTAGTTCCCCGTCGTCGGACGGTCGAGACAGCCCAGGATATTCATCAGAGTCGATTTACCCGACCCTGACTGTCCCATGATGGCGACGAATTCACCGGGATAGATTTTCAGCGAGATGCCTTTCAGCACCTGCACCGCCATCTCCCCATTGGAATAGGTCTTGGTAATGTCCACCAGTTCGATCAGGGGGGTGGCGTCGCCCCGGCTGTGCGGCGTGCTCATAGCATCCCCGGCGGGCGCATGCGCTGCATGTTCTGCTGCTGCTGTTGCTGCTGGGCCTTCAACTGGCCGGCGGAGGGCTTGCGGCCCACCACCACCTGATCGCCTTCGGCCAGGCCGGACATGACCTCTGCATTCACACGGTCGCTGACACCGATCATGATGCGGCGATCCTCCACCGTGCCGTCAGCCTTCAGCACCTGCACCATGCGCGGCCGTTCGCGCGCACCGGCGTCGGCCGGCGGGGCGCCAGCGGGGGCTGCACCGTCGCGGCGGCGGCGTTCGCCATTGGCACCGGCGGCGGGCGGTGTACCGCCCTGCGCGCCGGCCTGCGGCTGACCGCCCGCCTGCTGCGGACCACCGGCGGCACCGGGAGCACGCATGGGCGGACGCTGAAACGCGGCGACGGGCACGCGGATGACATTCTCAGCGGCGGCAACCACGAAGAAGGTTTGCGCCGTCATCTGCGTCATCAGTTCGCCACCGGTATTCTCCACATCATACAGCGCGTTGTAGAGGACGACATTGTTCACCACTTCCGGCGTCGGGTTGATCTTGGCCAGGGTCCCGCGCCAGCGGCGGTCAGGGCGGCCCAGGGTAGTGAAATAGGCCGGCATGCCGATGCGCAGGCGCGACACGTCGGCCTCCGACACCTGGGTCGTCACCGTCATCACCGACAGATCAGCAATCCGCAGGATGATGGGCGCCGACTGGTTAGCGTTCAGGGTCTGGCCCTGCTTGGCATTCTGCGACACAACCGTGCCCGACATGGGGGCATAAATCTTGGTGAAGCCCAAATTCGCCTCATCCCCGCGCAGGGTGGAATTGGTCTGGCGGATCTGGGCGTTCACCGCCTTCACCGCCGCCTCTGCCGCGCGCAGGGTCTTTTCTGCGTTCTGGAACGTATCCTCGCTGGTGGCGTTTTCGGCCAACAGGTTCTTCTGCCGCTTAAATTGCTGCTGCGCCAGGGCCAGTTCAGCCTCACGCTGCGTCAGCTGCGCACCCAGATTTTCCAGCTGGGCACGGTCGGCCTCCACCCGCGTCTGATAGACGGTGGGGTCGATCTCGGCCAGCAGGTCGCCCTGTTTGACCTGCTGGCCGATCTCCACATGCACCTTGCGCAATTGGCCCGACACCTGTGTGCCGACATCCACATAATCGCGCGGCTGCAAATTGCCGACGGCGGTAACGTTATCTTCGATGTTGCCGCGGTCGATGGCGGTAGTCATCAGATCGGATGCCGCATCACCGCCCGACGTCCCCCCGGACTGCCACCAGTAGACACCGGTGGCAACGGCCAGAATGGCCAAACCCAGCAGGATGTTGCGGCGGCGGAACAGGGAACGTCTGGAACGCGGGCCGGGCGGCTTGGCAGGGGCCTTGGTCGTGGCGGAGGCGGCAGGCTGCATCTTCACTTCTTCGGCAGACAAGTTGGATTACCCCCCTTATACGCCGCACATGCGAAGACCCTGCGGAGAAAATTGTTTAAATTTTTGTCATCTGGAAACCCGTGTCCGGCGGGCGGATATTCCCGCCGGACCGCCCCCATCAAAGTCCGAAGAAGCGCGCGGCATTGCCGCCCATGATCTTGGCCTTGGCCGGGGCCGACAACCCATCATGACCGCGCACCAGTGCCCCCACCCGTTGTTCGCCCAGCGGGAACGGATAGTCGGAACCCAGCATCACCCGGTCCTCCCCCATGGTCGCAACCAGCAGCGACAGGGCGGCCTGATTGAACACCGCGCTGTCCACAAAGAACCGGTCGACATAGGAGGATGGCAGGTTGGGGCAATCCTTGCGCACGATGTCGCGGTGGGTCCAGGCATTGTCGACCCGGCCCAGCAGATAGGGGAAACTGCCGCCGCCATGCGCGAAACACAGTGTCAGGCTTTTCGGCAGCCGTTCGAACGCGCCCGACATGATCAGCGACAGGATGGACAGCTGGGTTTCCGCGGGCATGCCGACCAGCCAGGCCAACATATATTTCGGCATCCGTTCGCGCGCCATCATGTCCCAGGGATGGACCAGGACGGGTGCGCCGATATCGGCGCAATGGTGCAGGAAGGTGACGATGCCGGCATCGTCCAGGTTCTTGTCGCCGACATGATTGCCGATCTGCACCCCGACATGGCCGTCCTTCATGGCGCGGCTCACCTCGGCACAGGATTTGTCGATATCCTGCAAAGGCACTTGGCACAGGGATTTCAGACGGGCCGGATCGGCGGCGCAGATGTCGCGGGCGGCATCGTTGAACAGCTTGGCACAATCGAGCGCCTGTTCGGCGGGACGGGTGTAGCCGAACAGGACGGGTGTGGCCGACATGATCTGGATATCGACGCCGTCGCGGTCCATGTCGTCCAGCTTGGCCTGACCGTTCCAGCAGCGCTCATCGATGGGGCGGAATTCCTCCTCCCCCAGCATGATCATGGCCTTGCCGCCGCCTTCATGACGCATCCAGGGCCAGTTGCGCGGCGTGCCGAAACGTTCGGCCAGATCGGGCCAGTTCTCCGGCACGAAATGGCTGTGCATGTCGATGATTTTCATGCCGCACCTGCCTTGGCCACCTTGCCCGGATGGACCGTGCCGCAGGACGGGCAGGTGCGCTTTTCGACATTGTCATAAAAGGACTGGAAGATGGGGGGCAGGTCCTTGACGATGCTAGACAATTGCACCTCCGCCTTGTGCACGATGCCGCCGCAGCCATCGCAGTACCATTGGAACGCATCCAGCAGGCCGTCGGGCCGCTGGCGTTCGATCACCAGACCGACCGATCCTTCGACCGGGCGCTGCGGTGAATGCGGGACGTTGGGGGGCAGCAGGAAAATCTCCCCCTCCCGGATCGGCACATCCTTGGGACCGCCATCAATCCACAGGCGCAGCACCATGTCACCCTTGATCTGGTAGAAGAACTCCTCCAGCGGATCGACATGATAGTCGGTGCGCTGATTGGGGCCGCCCACGACCGTGACGATGAAATCGGCGTTCGACCAAATCTGGGCATTGCCGACCGGGGGGCGCAGCAGATGCTGATGCTCCTCGATCCATTTCGCGAAATTCAGCGGCAGGCCATAGGTCAGCATGTCGTTTCTCCCTTCAGGGGCTTATAGGCCACGGCCTTGATCTCGATGCGCAGATGCGGGTGCGGCAGTTGATGCACCGCCACCGTCGTCCGCGCCGGCCCCTCCTGGTCGACAAACTCGACCTGGGGCCCCTCGTCGGTCTTCTGGACCTTGGTGATCATCGGCACCTTCCGAAGATTGAAGCCCTTCAACGCTTTCGGCTCGGCATGACCCTGGAACAAAACCCCAAACCGATCCGACAGAATCTCCACGACGCACCCCTGGCAGCAATTCAAATGCCTGGCGTTCTGCAAGCCAAGCACCGCCACCATGTCACCGGTGAAGAAGTGATCGAACTCCTCGACCTGCACAAGGGTGCTCGGGTCCACCGTGGCTCGAACCACGGCAGCGGACCCCTCAACGGCAACGACGCCGACCGCGT
>JAEMSB010000250.1:960-6932 GCA_016463045.1 Niveispirillum sp. | reverse complement strand
GATAAAACCTGACGCAACCCTGCCCCCCGTGCGCTTTTTCTTGCGGTGGCGGATGATTTCGTGAATTCAGGCGCGGAATCCTGATCGAACCCCAGACATTGGTTCCGCAACCCATGAAACATCCTGCCTACCGCTACGCCCGTATTCTGTCCGCGACGACCGCCCTTATGGCCCTGTCGCTTCCCGTGATGGCAGAAACGGCACTTGACGAGATTGTCGTCACCGCCACCCGCCGCGCCACCGCCATCCGCGATATCCCGGCCAGCGTGTCCCGCGTGGACCGCAATGATTTTGAGGCCAAGGCAACCCGTTTCATCGGGGAAGAATTGCGCGGCCTGCCCGGACTGGTCGTGAAGACCAACGACCAGGGCACCTACACCGATATCACCATCCGTGGCGTTCCAAACCGGGTGCATAACGACACCATCACGGTCCTGATGGACGGCGTGCCCTTCGTCACAGGCGATGATGAGGTGGACCTGGAACAGCTGCCCTTTGGCGTTGTCGGTCAGGTCGATGTGGTACGCGGGCCCACCAGCGCGCTTTATGGCCGTGGCGCCATTGCCGGCACCATCAATTACATCACCCGCGAGGTGACGGACGAGCCGCTGTCCCAGGCCCAGGCCGGCTATGGCTCACACAATTGGTGGAACGCCGCCGCCATGGTACAGCGCCCGACCGGCGATGTCGGCGCCATCCTGATCTCTGCCCAGGCGCAGGGGTCGGATGGCTGGCGCGACCGTACCGACCGTGAGGAACAGACCCTGTTCGTGAAACAGCGTCTGGACCTGACCGAGGCCACGGTGCTGAACCTGACCGGTACCTATGTGAATACCGAACAGGGGCTGGCCGGTGAGTTGCCGACCGATGCCAACGGTATTCCCATCGCCCTGCCCGGCGGGCGCAAGGGCAACTGGAACCAGGATGGTGCCGGCTTTGACAAGCGGATGTGGACGGGGACGGCGGTCCTGACCAGCGCAGTAACGGAGGACGTCACCAGCACCACCCGTCTGCACGCCCGCCACGCCAACACCGCTGGCCGCCAAGGTTTCTTCAATCCGTATGACCCGGCCAGCGGTACCGTGAATTTCACCGGCTTCCGCGTGGATGGCAGCACCGATACCTATTTTGCCGAACAGCAGGTGGATGCGCGCCTGGATGATACGTGGCGCGTTCTGGCTGGTGTGTCGGCAGAGCAGGTGGAGGCACATCATGTGGAGACCTGGACCGGGGAGTTCGATTTCGGCCCCCGTTTCTATACCCAGCGTCGCAATGCCCAGACGGGCGCGCATGTCGATGCCAATCTGTGGCAGTCGGATTACCTGCTGAACGCCCAGGCCCGCAACCGCACCCAGGCCGCCTTTGCGCAGGTCGATGGCGATTGGGGCGAGGTGGTGGCCAGTGTCGGCGCGCGGCTGGACCGGTTTCAACGCAAGGTGCATTACGGCCCGTCGGGCAGCGGCTATGGCCCCGACCCGGAGGTCACCGTCAAGGACAGCGACAGCCATATCAGCCCAAAGGCATCGCTGCGCTGGCGGGTTAGTGATCTGGTCACGGCCTATGCCGCGTTTGGGGAGGGGTTCAGCCCCGGCTTCGGCCCCATCTGGTCCTTCCGCAACCGCAACAAGGACCTGAACCCCGAAATCGCCCGCAATATCGAAGCGGGATTGAAGGGCCAGACGGCGGATGGCCGCTTCACGGCCAGCATCACTGCCTATCAGCTTCGCCGATCCGACCTGCTTCAGCTTCTGCCTGTCGGCGGGTCTGCCCGGACCATCAATAATGGTCGGCAGCGGTCACGCGGGGTGGAGGTGGAGGCATCCGCCGATCTGGGTAATGGTACGGCGCTGAACCTGACATATGGCTTTACCGAAGCCATCTGGACAGAGAACGCCTTCCTGGAGCCGGACACCAACCGGCCCTTCGATTTCACCGGCAAAGATGTGGCGGGTGTGCCCCGGCATGCCGGGCGGGTGGAGATTGTGCAGGCGATGCCAGACGTCCCCGTCACCCTGCGCGCCTGGGCCGATATCTCCGGCGATTACGCCTATGACGGGGCCAACAGCCGTAAGGCCGGCGGCTATATGCTGACCAATGCCGCCATCACCTGGACGGCGTTGGATGGGCTGGACCTGACCTTGACGGGGCGCAACCTGTTCGACCGCAGGGTCAACACGGTTGTCGCCAATAATGACGGTCCCTTCGCCTATTTCCCGCAGCCGCCACGGGAATGGGTGCTGATGGGGACTGTGCGGTTCTGACGATAACCAGCGAAACGGGCCGAAGATACCGGCCCGTTTTTTTTGATGCTGAGTGACACCGGTAACAATGTGACACATGATCAGACTAGGAAACCGGTGTCATGTGTGATTTACTCGGGGCTTGAGAGGTGGCCGACAGAGCCACCGATGGAGCGAAGCCCGGAGACGTTCGAATGTCCATTGCCGCTTTCAAGCGTGCCCTGATCTGTGCCTGCCTGCCGCTGATGCTGGCCCTGCCCGGCCATGCCCAGTCCGCCACCAGCAGCCCCGCCACGCAGGAGGCCGTGAAGGCACCCAGCCGCGCGGAAATCCTGGCGACCATGAAGCGGGCGGCCACGCTCATGATCGACGAGGCGGCCGTCAATGGCGGCTATGTCTGGCAATATCTGCCCGACTTCTCCCGCCGCTGGGGTGAGTTGGAAGCCAACAAAACCATGATCTGGGTGCAGCCGCCGGGCACGCCCACCATGGGACACCTGTTCCTGGACGCTTGGCACGCCACGGGTGATGGCTGGTACCTGGATGCCGCCATGAAGACGGCGGACGCGCTGATCAAGGGACAGTTGGAAAGCGGTGGCTGGAACTACGTCATCGATACGGCTGGCGAAGACTCGCTGAAGCGTTGGTACGAAACTTACGGCAAGAACGCCTGGCGGATGGAGGAATTCCATCATTACTACGGCAACGGCACCTTCGATGATGCCGGCACCGCCGAGGCGACGCAGTTCCTGCTGCGCCTGTACCTGGAGAAGAAGGACAAGGGTATTAAGAAGGCGCTGGACAAGGCGCTGGGCTTCATTCTGAACGCCCAATATCCCAATGGCGGCTGGCCGCAGCGCTTCCCCCTGGTCAAGGATGGCGGCCTGCATGGCAAGCCGGACTATACCGGCTACATCACCTTCAATGATGACGTTTCGGGTGAGAACCTGGAGGTGCTGATTTTCGCCTATCAGGTACTGGGCGACAGGAAGCTGATCGACCCGATCCGGCGTGGCATGGATATTTTCATCGCCACGCAGCAGCCGCAGCCGCAACCCGCCTGGGGCCTGCAGCACCGCACCACCGACCTGAAGCCGACCGGTGCCCGCACCTATGAGCCGGAAGCCTTCGCCACCCATACGACAGCCAACAATATCAAGCAGTTACTAAACTTCTACCGCCTGACCGGCGATGCGAAATATCTGGCACGGGTGCCGGAGGCGCTGGATTGGCTGGATAAGGTGCAGTCGCCGCCCAGCCTGCGCACCCAGGGCCGCACGCACCCGACCTTCCTGGCAATCGGCACCGACAAGCCGCTATATCTGCATCGGCGCGGGTCGAACGTGGTGAATGGTGAGTATTACACCAGCGACAGCCCGAATGAGGTGATCGCCCATTACGGGTCCTTCCGGACGATCGATACCGCTGCCCTGCGTGCGGAATATCAGAAGCTGGCGGCCACGAAGGGCGAAGAAATTTCCAAGGGCTCGCCCATGCTGGCCAAGCCCGGCACCTACAAACTGCCCCGCTATTTCACGCTGCGCGATGTCGATGTCTTTGACATGATGAAGACCGACAATGCCGAAAAGGTGGCAGGTGCCGACAAGCTGGCCGATCTGATCCGGGGCCTGAACCCGCGCGGATATTGGCCGGTAAAGCTGACCGCCGTATCGAACCCGTATATCGGCGACGGGCCGGCCACGCCGACGGGGGGTGAATACCGGGCGACGCGTGTGGGCGACCTGTATGACACCTCCCCCTACAATGCCGATTACCCGGTGGAAGGCATCTCCACCGCCGCGTTCGTCAAGAATATGGGTGAGTTGATCAAGGCGCTGGGCCAGTAAGGGCCGGCGTCAGATATCCAGATCCACCTGATGGCTGTCCGGGGTGACGGCCATCAGGGCATGGATATAACTGGAAATCTTGGTGGCCCGTTCGCTGTGCAGACCCAGCAGGATTTGCATCTGCTGCGCCAATTGCACCGCATCGACCCCATCGCTGACCGCCGCAAGGGCGGCAGCTTCTGCCTGTATCTCTTCCTCCGCCGTCATAGCGGCCAGGGTCTGATCGGGCGTTGGCGGCGGCGGTGGCGGGTGGTCTGGCGCGTGATCGGGCTGCCGGTCGGCGAAGCGGCCCAGATTGTTGCGGATACGCTGCTTCTGCGGCGTGGTCAGGTCGGGCAGGCTTTCAACCTCATCCATCACAAGATCGATCAGGCGATGGCGAAGGCTGCGCCCTTCCCGTCCCCTTTCCTCCCGCCGCGGCCGTTCCTCAATCCGGTTGACGCCCAGAACATGCCGATCCTTCGACGGCGGCGTCACCGGCGTGGGCAGTCGCTGCAAAGGGGGCGTATAGAATGCCATGCATCAGCTTACCACGCCGTATCCGATTGGAAATGCGCTGGTTTCGGGCGTTTCGGGGCCTCAGTTGCCCGCGTGGCGCATGATGGTTACGGACGGCGTACCCCGAAGGCGGGATGCAGCAGTCTGTCCCCCGGCTTGATCCCCAGCTTGGCCGACAGCCCGCCATTCAGTTCCAGCACCGCCAGCGCCGGCCCGGCGGACGGCAGCGGGGTGAGGTCCAGCGGCTTACCATGCTGGATGTTCAGGATATAACCCTTGGCATCGATGAAGATAATATCCAGCGGGATCAGGGTGTTCTTCATCCAGAAGGACAGTTTGCTTTCCTGATCATTCAAGAACAGCATCCCCTTCTCATCCGCCATCTTCTCTACGAACATCAGGCCGATGGCCTGCTGCTGTGGGGTCAGGGCCAGATCGACATTGAAGCTGTGGCGCTGCCCACCCTTAGTTTCAATCACCAGATTGTCGCGGTTCAGGCCCGTCTGCGGCCCCATCTGGGCGGCGGCATCGGGCATGGTGGCGGGCAGGATGACAGGGGACAGGGACAGCAGCAGGGCAAGGGCCAGACGGCGCAGCAGCATGATGGTTCCAGGCGCTGGGTTACAAGTCAGCCAGACCCTACCACAGGTCGCGCACGGATGCTGCGGCCTGCCGCACCATGTCGCGGATCGGGCCTTCGTGCGGCGGATCGACCAGCGTTTCCATCCAGCGGCGGGGCGGATTGCGCCCCTCCCGCCGGTCCCAGGTCAGTGATTTCAGCACGTCCGCCGCCGCCGGGGTCAGCGGTGCCTCTGCCGGATCGATCCCGTTCAGCACGGCCCAGATGCCGGCCCAGGCACGGCCCACCGACCAGGGATTATAACCGCCACCGCCAACCACGATGGTGCGCGGGGCCAGCCCCACCAGATCACCTACCGCCCGCCACAGCGCGCGGTTGGACAAGGACAGGCGCGACAGCGGATCATCGGCCAGGGCGTCGGCCCCTGTCTGGATCATCATGGCCTGCGGGCGGAAGGCGACGGCCAGCGGGATGATCGCTTCCTCCACCACATGGCGGAATTCATCATCATTCACGCCGGGGGGCAGCGGGATATTGCGGGCCATGCCACCGGCCCGGTCATCCAGCTTGCCCGTGTGCGGCCAGCGCCCTTCCTCATGCGTGGAAATGGTCAGGACGCGTTCATCATCATGGAAGGCATCCTGCACCCCATCGCCATGATGGGCATCCAGATCGACATAGAGGATGCGGTCCAGCCCCTGATCCAGCAGCGCCATGATGCCGAGGACAGGCGCATTGAAGAAGCAGAAGCCGCTGGCGCGGGCGGGGCGGGCATGGTGCGTGCCGCTGGCCGGGGAATGTACCACC
>JAEMSB010000250.1:0-950 GCA_016463045.1 Niveispirillum sp. | reverse complement strand
GTACCACCCCGCCGTCGCGCACCAAGTCGGCGGCCAGGATGGCGGCACCGGCGGCGATGGCCGGACGGCGGTACATTTCCGGGAAGACGGGGTTTTCCAACTTGCCCAGGGCGTAGCGCAGAGCCGTATCCAGATCGACCTTCTGATCCCGCTCCGCCCTTTGGACCGCCGCGATATAGTCGCGGTCATGGAAACGGGCCAGTTGTTCCGCCGTGGCCATCGGGCTGTCGAAATAAACGGCGTCATCCAGCCAGCCCATGGCGCGCGCCAGATCGGTCGCCACCGATACGCGCGGAATGGAAAGCGGGTGTTTTTTGCCGTAACTGGAATGGCGATAGATTTCACCCCCCAGGTAAAGCGGGCGGGTCGTGGCGACGGATGAGAGGAGCGGGGCAGCGCTGTCGGGCATGATGAATGCAACTTATGTTGCGCCGCCGCATGGCACAAGAGGCGGAATATTATTTCACGGCCTCATGGTCGTACGAAAATACGCGGGAGAGTTTCCAGCCGTCGGTTTCCAGCCGCCAAAGCTGGGTGAAGCGGGCCTTGCCCACCAGCTTCTCCGGGCCGTCACCCTGGCGTTCATAGAAGACGTGATCCCCCTGTTCGATCACCCCGATGCCGGCAATAGGATGCAAGGTCATAGTACCCGGCACCAGTTCACGGCGCGACCGCCAGGCATCGGGCTTCTTCTTTTCCTCGCAGCCCTTTTTGTACTCAGCCACAAACGGGGCGGCGGAACGCGCCACCTCTCCGCCTTTGTCATGATACATTTCGAAATCGGGTGTCAGAATGGCGGCGACGCGGACGGGATCGCAGCCTTCAAAAAACAGGGCGAAGAACTCCTTATCGGCCTTTTCGATGGCTGCGCGCAGGGCCGGCCCTTCCGGCAGGGTAGCCGCATGAGCGGGTGCCAAGAAGGCGAACAGACCAAGGGCCAGGATCAAGGG
>JAEMSB010000765.1 GCA_016463045.1 Niveispirillum sp. | reverse complement strand
ACGCGCCCATACCAGGACCGGTCGAAAATGGAGAAGGTGCCGGGTTCGGGCAGGCTCTGCCAGAAGCGCCACAGATAATGCCGACCCTGTTCGGCTGCCGTGGGCGCGGCAATAGGCCAGACATGGGCGCCACGCGGGTCCAGGTTCTCCGTCAGGCGGCGGATAGCCCCGCCCTTGCCGGCGGCGTCCCAGCCCTCGAACACGATCACGGCCCGGCGCTTGCCATGCCAGTAGGCCTGCTGCACATGCAGGATATTCTCCTGCAATTTTTCCAGTTCCTTTTGATAGGCCCCCTTGTCGGCATAGCGGTGGGCCTTCATGTCAAGGTCGGCCAGACGGGGAACGGGTTTGTGTGCGGCGTGCATGGCGTGTCCGGTGATGGGTGCGGAGGAGCAGTGTAAACGAGCCTTTTGTACCGCCGCCAGCCCCCGGGCTGACATGATCCGCGACAATTTCGGCGAAGATGACGGTTCATTGTAACGGAAATGTTTCGCCTCTTGTCAGGTACGGCGCGATGCCCGACCCATGACGGTTCGGACAATCCCTCAATAAGAATTAAGGGGACAGGCAGTGAAAGCGGTGTTGAAGAACGGGGCTTCGGCCCTGATCCTGGCCATGGCAGGCACGTGCATGCCGATGATGGCGCAGGCAGCGGACGCGCCCATGCAGGTGGCGCAGGCGGAGACCAAGGTGACCAGCGACAATCCCTTCTTCCATCCCTGGAACACGCGGTTCGGCGTGCCGCCCTATGACGCCATCAAGCCGGAACATTTCAAGCCGGCCTATGAGAAGGCGATGGCCGACCATCTGGCGGAAATCAAGGCGATCACGGACAATAAGGACGCCCCCACCTTCGCCAACACCATCGACGCGCTGGAGAAGAGCGGCAACATGCTGGGCACGGTCGCCCGCGTGTTCGGCAGCCTGACCGCATCCAACACCAATGACCAATTGCAGAAGATCCAGCGCGAAATGGCGCCGGTCATGGCGGCGCACGGCAATGCCATCAATCTGAACGCCGCCCTGTTCGCGCGCATCGACACGCTGTATGCCAAGCGCGACAGCCTGAAACTGTCCAAGGAACAGGCCCGCGTTCTTGAGCGCTATTACATCGATTTCGTGCGCGCCGGGGCCAAGCTGGAAGGCAAGGACCGCGACCGGATGGCCGCCATCCTGCAGCGCCTGGCCGTTCTGTCCACACAGTTCAGCCAGAATGTCCTGGCCGATGAGAAGGAATACAAGCTGGTCCTGACCAGCGAGGAAGAGCTGGTCGGCCTGCCGGAATTCGTGCGCGCCGCCGCCGCCCAGGCCGCCAAGGAACGCGGGGACGAGGGCAAGTATGTCATCACCCTGTCGCGTTCCTCGATCGAGCCGTTCCTGACCTTCTCCGCCAACCGCGCCTTGCGGGAGAAGGCCTGGAAGGCCTGGACGGCGCGCGGCGACAATGGCGATGCCCAGGACAATAACGCCGCCATCAAGGAGATCGTGCAACTCCGGATCGAGCGCGCGAACCTGCTGGGCTACAAGACCTTTGCCGAATACAAGCTGGCCGACACGATGGCCAAGAACCCGCAGGCCGTCAGCGATCTGCTGATGCAGGTCTGGGAACCCGCCAAGGTGCGCGCGGCGGAGGAAAAGGACGATCTGGCCAAGATGGCGGCCAGCGAGGGCCAGAACATCCAGATCGAGCCCTGGGACTGGTATTACTACGCCGAGAAGGTGCGCAAAGCGAAGTACGACCTGAACGAGGAAGAGATCAAGCCGTACTTCCAGCTCGACAAGATGATGGAAGCGGTGTTCTTCACGGCCAACCAACTGTTCGGCGTGACCTTCCACGAGCTGAAAGACGTGCCCCGCTATCACCCCGACGTGAAGGTGTATGAAGTCAA
>JAEMSB010000249.1 GCA_016463045.1 Niveispirillum sp. | reverse complement strand
GGCAGCGTCGACCTGACCTTCAGCCACGGCAAGGATGGGTTGGGAGTAAAGGAAACCGGCGTCTACCTGACCACCCGCTTCGTGTTCGACAGCGGACGGCAGAGCGCGGGCTGGAATGTCGACACCATCTCCAAGCAGCAGCGCTTGGATTGGCGGTTCCAGTCGCTCTACGCCGTCAACGCGCTGGCGGGCGGCCTGGAAATGCTGAATGAGGGCGGGCAGGCCGGGGACCGGGTGCAGGGTAACCTGAGCTACACCCATCAGCGCTTCGAAGCGCAGGTGCGCCAGGACACCGTCCGCCGGTCGCTGAATGACAGCAAGGGCATCGAAAGCCGAACCTCCATGACCTTCGGCACCGCGCTCGCCTTTGCCGACGGGCATTACGGTATCACGCGACCGATCAGCAACAGCTTTGCCATTATCACCCCGCACCCGCGCCTGGCGGGCAAGGATGTCGGTGTCGATCCCGTGGATGACCGCTATGCCGCCCAGACGGACTGGCTGGGCGTGCCCATCGTTCCCAATATCTCGGCCTATCTGGTGCGCCCCATCCTGCTGGACGTGCCCGACGCGCCCGCCAACTATGATCTGGGCGATGACCGGCCGGCGGTGCAGCCGGGATATAAGTCCGGCACCATCATCACCATCGGTACCGATGCGGTCGCCTCGCTGGTCGGCACCCTGATCGGCCCGGATGACAAGCCGATGGCACTGTTGTCCGGCACCTTGCGACCGCAGGGTATCAAGGATGCCAAGGATCTGGCCTTCTTCACCAACCGGGCCGGCCTGTTCCGCATCGACAGCGTGCGTCCCGGTGACTGGCTGCTTATTGTGGCCGGCATGGAAAAGACGCCCCTGCCCATCACCGTGGCCAAGGAGGCAGAGGGTCTGGTCAAGCTGGGACCGCTGCGCCTTCCAGCCCAGCCTTAACTATGCCCTCCAGGTCCGGCCGTCGGTCGGCCCAATCGGTGGCGCACTGGTACGCATGGCCCAGCGTCACCAGCACCGCCTCCCGCCAGGGCGTGGACAGGATTTGCAGCGACAGCGGCAAGCCACCGGCATCAGCCCCGCATGGCACGGCCAGCGCCGGCAGGTTCAGCCAGTTGGCCATGCGCACGAACCGGCTGAAGGGCAGCCGCCCCTCATCCGCATCGGCCAAGGCGGGGGCCGGGATCGGCACGGTCGGGGTCAGGATGGCATCATAATCCTGCGCCCAGGCATAGAACCGCGCCTGCTCCTGGGCCTGAACCCTGATCAGCCTTGATAGTTCCGTATCCGGAATATCCTCACCACCCCGCAAACGTCCCAACACACCGGCATCCATTTCGGACCCGAAACGCTCTATCCGCTTCCGCCACAACCGCCAGGCCCGACCCGCCATCAGCAGCCCGGATGGCTCCACGCAGGCCGGCGGATCAATGGCGGGCGCTGCCTCCACCAGCTTGGCGCCCAGCGCCTCCAGCCGGGATAGGGCATCCAGATAGGCGGCCCCCACGGCATGGTCCACCCCGTCCAGCAGCCGGTCGGGCAGCACCGCCAGGGTCAGGCCGCGCGGGCTGGCAGCCAGGGCGGCATCGGCGTCAAACGCCGCCTGCCGCGCCAGCTTCGGCCCTGGCTTCACCGGTCCTGCCTGCGGGTCCCGCATCACGGCCAGCATCCGCGCCACCCGCTCCACCGTCCGCGCCATGGGACCGACCGTATCCAGTTCGGGACAGAGCGGCAGACAGCCCCCCATCGGCACCCGACCCGATGTGGGCTTCAGCCCCACCAGATTGTTCAGGGCCGACGGGATGCGGATCGACCCGCCCGTATCACTGCCCAGTGCCGCATCGGCCAGCCCGGCGGCCACCGCCACCGCCGACCCGCTGGACGATCCGCCGGGCACCCGCACCGTCGCGGCATCCCATGGATTGCGCGGCGTCGCCGTGGCCCGGTTGATGCCCCAGGTCCCGAAGGCCAGTTCCACCGTATGCGCCTTGCCCAGCGTCAGCATCCCCGCCCCCATAAGGGATGCGGCGGCATCGGCATGGGCCGGCGCATCGGCCACAACGGCCGTGCGGCATCCGCCGCCCGTAGGCAGGCCGCGCAGGTCCAGCAAATCCTTGACCGCCAGGGTCAGGCCCGCCAGCGGCCCCTTCGGCCGGACCTTATCCTGCCGCCAAGCCTCCTCCCGCACCCATTCCGGCTCCACCAGGGCGAAGGCCTTTACATGCGTGTCAAACCGGGCGATGCGGGCCAGGGCGGTTTCAGCGATAGACGAGAAGTCAGTCATTGTGCTTTCACTCTCCGGACCTCAGCAGTGCTCAGCGGACCCGAGGCCAAGCCGGGCCAACGACTGCCGGGAGATGGGACACCCTAATGGATTTTGCAACAAAAGCCCGATCTTATCGTGGTTTCCACTGAAAACCTTGGATCACCTCCCGTCTGCTGGCATTGTCATTGCATCCATCTTTGGTGGTGCTGATGATGCTGGAATGAAAATGCCGATCCTGTTCCGCCCCCTGCCGTTGCTGTCTGTCCTGGCCCTGGGTCTGCTGGCCGCCCTGCCTGTCTCGTCCAAGGACAAGGACCGCTGCGAGATCGATATCAATAGCATCGACCGGATCGAGCCGACGGATGAGTACGATCCCTATTCGGGCGGCGCCACCGGCTATCACCAGATCGAGCTGGAGCATGATGACGGTCCGGCCTGCGCCATTCTGGTTGGCATTGATGATGGCGGTAATGGCAGCCGGGTGCTGGAAAGCTCCAAGGACCGTCTGGTCTATGATCTCTATAAGGACAGCCGCCTCAGCCAGCGGGTGGACGACGTACGAGGCAATGAGTCCAACATGTTCGCCCTGTCGATGGACAGCAAGAACGACAAAGCCGCGATCCAGTTCTTCTCCAACATCCCCGGCGGACAGTTGGTGCAGAAGGGCACCTATTCCGACCGGGTGACCGTCAATGTCTATCAGTTGATCGACGGCACCCCCTATGGCCCCATTGCCTCGCGCACGGCGCAGGTGCGGACCAAGGTACGGTCGGTGGTCAGCGCCAGTGTGATCGTCGATGGCGTCACCCGCCCGCTGAACGGTTCCGTGGGCACGCTGGACCTGGGCGACCTGACACGCGGCGGCGGCGGTCGCTTCGATCTCGATATCTCTGGGAATGGGGACTATTCCCTGTCGCTGTCGTCCAGCAATGGCGGGCGGCTGGTGGGCACGGGCGGGGACAGTATCGGCTATCAGCTTTATGTCTCCGGCCGCGCCGTTTCCCTGGGCCGGGGCGCTACCGTCGATCTGGGCGGATCGGGCCGCTATGGGCTGCAGGTCCAAACAGATGGTGCCGCACAAGCCCTGGCAGGTACCTATTCGGACAGCTTGCTTCTGACCATCACCGCCAATTAAGATCAGGCCATGATTGACCGTCACGGCGCGGACAAACCGCCGTGGGTGCCCAGAATGGGCGGAAAGGATCGCCATGGCCTGGCGTTTCACAGGACGGGGATATGGTCCCCTGATGCTCATGCTTCTGCTGTGCGCCGGCCCCACCCCGGCCCAGAACAGCGCCCAGGGCACCATCACGCTGCGGGGATCTGTACCCGCCACCTGTGCCGTCAGCCTGTCCACCGAAAATGTGTCCTTGAACCTGAGTAGCGCCGCCATCGTGCCCGTGGCAACGGTGGAGGAACGCTGCAATGCCGCCAATGGCTATACGGTCAGCCTATCCTCCAAGAATGGCGGCGCCCTGTCCTCCGGCACGTCCAGCATCGCCTACACCTTGCATTATGGTGACAGCAGCAGCACCGCCGATGGCAGCCTGACGGCGGGCCGTCCCGTGTCGGGCGCAGCCCGGCAGACGGTTCTGTCCGTCTCGGTCCCCACCGCGACACAACGTCAGGCCGGCGATTACCAGGATACGGTCACCATCGCCATCGCCGCCAAATAACCCCACCGGAGTCAACATTTCCTATGTCCCACCCCCGTTTCCACCTCGCCTTCCCCGTCCATGATCTGGCCGCCGCCCGTGGCTTCTATGGCGATCTGCTGGGCTGTCCGGAGGGGCGGTCATCGCCGGAATGGGTGGATTTCGATCTGTATGGCCATCAGATCGTGGCCCATCTGGCGCCGGGTGAATGCGGATCGGCCGATACCAACCCTGTGGACGGGCATGACGTGCCCGTGCGCCATTTTGGCCTGATCCTGGATTGGGACGCCTGGCACGCCCTGGCCGACCGGTTCCGTGCCGCCGGTCAGCGCTTCATCATCGAACCCGGCATCCGTTTCAAGGGCCAGGTGGGCGAACAGGCCACCATGTTCCTGCTGGACCCGTCCGGCAACGCCCTGGAATTCAAGGCCTTCCGCGATGAGGCAATGATCTTCGCGCGTTAATCCCAAAACTTCCAAAAGGTCTATGTCGCACGCAAGGGCAGGAATACGACCTACGCACTTGCGGTAAACGCCATACGCGATAATCTATGGACCGGGCGGAATGGTTTATTGTGGGCCCGACAAGCCAAGAGGCGGTCATGATGGCTGGTGACGAAGGTCGGGGCTTTGGGACGATGATCAAGCTGGCCCGCATGGGCGACGCGCCGATTGAGCATGTGGCGGGCGACCGGGCCGAAGCCCCGGTCAGCGAGGTCGCGCTTTACGCCGACATCGCGCGCGTCATCGATCATATGCAGCGCCGCCTGCATGATGTGGTCCGGGTTGAACTAGGCCGCATCGGCGTGGATGACATCAGCCCGATGCAGGTTCTGATGCTGCTGAACATCGGCAGCGATGAACTGACGGTCCGCGACCTGATGGAACGCGGCTATTACCTGGGTTCCAACGCGTCTTATAATCTGAAGCATCTGGTTGAACAGGGCTATGTGGATCGCGGCGCCTCGGCGCGCGACCGCCGCGCGGCCCGCCTGCGTTTGTCGGAAAAGGGTGAATGGCTGTGTGCGGAGATCGGCAAGTTGGAAAGCCGGCAGGCGGCACAATTGCTGCGCACCAACACCGATGCCACCGACCTGGAAACCACCTATCGCATGCTGCGCCGGCTGGAGCGGCTATGGGGAGATGTCGTGCGCTACGACAACCGTGGCCAGGACTGATCCGATGATGCCCCCCCCGAATTCCGGGGACCCCGACGCGCCCATGCGTCCCATCCTGCGTTCCCGCCTGAACAGCAGCGATGTGGACCGGCTGCTGCATCAGCCCGGCGCCAAGCCCCGCATCGACACCATGACCAAGCTGGTCATGGAGATGGAGGAAGGCGACCTGACCGACGCTGAAAAGCGTCTGGCGCTCGACATCCTGCGCGCCTTCGCGTCGGATGCGGAGGCAGAGGTGCGGGCCGCCGTCGCCTGGCAGATCCATAACAGCCCCATCCTGACCGCCGGCATGGCGGAGAAACTGGCCCGCGACGTGGCGCAGGTGGCGGTTCCCATCTTGAAATATGTGGATGGCCTGCCTGAAAAGCTGCTGCTGGAGATTGTGGCCGAACGCGATCCGCAAAAGCAGCTGGCCATCGCCGGTCGCCGGACCGTGTCGGAGGCGGTATCCGCCGCCCTGGTCGAAACCGGCAATGTCGTCACCGTCGTCCATCTGCTGCGCAATCGCGGTGCCGCCGTGCGGGAGGCGACGCTGACCCGCGCCGCCGAGCGGTTCGGGCAGTTCCGCATCGTGGCCGACAGCATCGCCGCCCGGCCGGAAGTGACCATTGCCATCGTGGAACGCATGATCGCGCTGGTGTCGGAGGATGTGCGCCAGCAGCTGATCCGCGATCACAATATCGAACCGGCCCTGGCCAAGCGTCTGGCCGAGGGCGGGCGCGAGGCCGCCACCCTGCGCGTGCTGCAGCCCCTGCTGCTGTCGCGCGAAGATGCGGAGATGGTGGCCAAGCACCTATACCGCCAGGGCAGGCTGACGCCGCAGGTGCTGTTCCGCGCGCTGTGTGCCGGCGATGTGGAATTTTTCGTGGCCGGCATGGCGGCGCGCGCCAACATCACGCCACAGGCTGCGGGCATCCTGGCCTGGGATGACGGTATCCTGGGCCTGCATTGCCTGATGGAGGCAGCGAATATCCCCGGCACCCTGACCGGCCCCTTCCGCACGGCGCAGCAGGTGGCGCTGGAGACGGAGTTTGCCAGCGGCGACTGTCCGCGCGAACATTACCAGCAGCTGGTGCTGGAAGCCCTGTTCGACAAATTCGCGGACACGGCGGAGCGGGAGGTGGATGAACTGCTGATGCAGATCTCCGACCAGCCCGGCATCGATATCGGCGCCGCGCTCAACCCTATGCGGTCCTGAGCCATGAAGCTCACCTGCTTCGCCATGCACGGGGAACCGCCGCTGCTGCGCGCGGCCCCCGCGACCCGCGACTGGATGGATGGCACGCCGCAGGCCTATGCCTATCGCTGCCTGCCACTGAATATCGCCAATGCCCATGGCTGGGAGATTCTGTGCCGTACCGGCTTTACCGCCCATTGGGATGGCGGCGCATCCAAGGATGCCATCGTGATCACGCCCGATCCCGGTACCGTGGCGCCGGCCATCAGCCATTTCGGCTCCGGCGTCCTGACCTTCCATATCGAGGCGGTGTTTCGCACCGAACCGGGATGGAGCCTCTATGCCCAGGGCCCCGTGAACAGCCCGAAGGACGGCATATCGCCTCTGACCGGCATCATCGAGACTGACTGGGCGCCCTACAGCTTCACCATGAACTGGAAATTCACCGCCCCTGGCCGTGTGGCGCGGTTCGACGCGGGGGAGGCCTTCTGCGCGATCTTCCCCATCCAGCGCCGCCTGCTGGAAAGCGTGGAACCGGAAATCCGCTCATTGAAGGACGACCCCGAACTGGAACACCGTTTCCAGGAATGGTCCACAGGCCGCCTGCGCTTCAACGCCGATCTGGCCCAGCCCGGATCGGCGGCCCAGGCCGAGAAATGGCAGAAAAGCTATTATCT
>JAEMSB010000764.1:1487-1890 GCA_016463045.1 Niveispirillum sp. | reverse complement strand
GATGTAGGCCAACTGGTCGGGCCGCACGGTCCGGGTCGGTGTCTTGCCAGCGGCTACCTTCGCCAAAAGTTGTTCCAAAACATGGACCTGAGCACCGCCGGTGGCGACACCAGACGGCAGGTTGGCCTGGCTGAGGATATGCGGCACACGGGCTTGGTCGACGATGTACGCCAGCCTATCCGGCGCTGTGCCGGGCACCAGCGGAAGATAGGCACCCCCGGCCTTCAGGACACCAAGAAGCCCGATAATCATATCGAAGCCAGGATCCAAATGCAGGCCGACCGGGATGTCAGGCCCCACGCCCAGGGCGCTCAACTGCCGGGCCAACCGGTCGGCCCGACTGTTGAGCGTGCCATAAGTCACAAACCCACCACCGTGCGCCAAGGCGGGTCGGTCAGGTGTC
>JAEMSB010000764.1:0-1477 GCA_016463045.1 Niveispirillum sp. | reverse complement strand
AACAGGTCCAGCACGCTGACCACTGACACGGGCACCGCAGCGGTCGCGTTCCAATCCACCAAAACCGCCCGTTCTTCGGTTGGGTCCAGCAGTGGGATGGTGTGGACCAACGCCGTTGGGTCGGCCACCATGTGCGATAACAAGCGGGTATACAGATCGCCGATGCGGGCTGCGGTGGCATCTTCGAACAGGTCGGTATCATATTCCAACAACGCATGCAGCGCGCCGCCACGTTCCTCCATCGATAGGCTAATGTCGAATTTCGACGTCACCGTCTCCGGATCGATCGAGATTAGCCGCAGGTCCGCCAACGCCATCTCCGCCATGGGCGCATTCTGCATGACGAACATGGCCTGGAAGATGGGGGCATGGCTAAGGTTTCGCGCTGGCTGCGTCGCCTCCACGATCTGCTCGAACGGAATATCCTGGTGGTCATACGCAGACAGTGCCGTAGCCCGCACCTGATGCAAAAGGTCCCGCACCGTCAATGAGCCGGACAGATCTAGACGCAATGGCAAGGAATTGACCAGGAAGCCGATCAAAGGTTCCAGCGCTGCCTGGGTGCGATTGGCGATCGGCGTCCCTATAACCAAGTCTGTGGTGCGGCTGAGCCTGCCTAGTAACAGGCCATAGGCTGCCATAAGGGTCATGAACAAGGTGGCCTGGGCACCTTGTCCCAGGGTCCGGACCTTCTCGGTCATGGCCTGGTCAATGACGAAGGTGCGAGTGCGTCCGCGATGGCGCTGGACCTTCGGTCGGGGGTGATCCAGCGGCAGGTCCAGCAAGGCTGGGGCGTCGGTCAAATGCCGCGTCCAATAATCCAGTTGTGATTGCAGCAGTGGCCCGGCCAGCCATTGCCGCTGCCAAACGGCATAATCCGGATACTGTACTGCCAAGGGGGGCAACGGGTCCGCCGAGCCCGTCTGAAAGGCGCTGTAGAGTGCCGTCATCTCCTGAAACACAACACCCACCGACCATTGGTCGGAGATGATGTGGTGCAGCGTCACCATCAGAACATGCTCATCCGTCCCCACCGGTAGCAGCAATGCCCGCATCAGCGGATCGCGGGCTAGGTCGAACGGGCGTTCTGCTTCCGCCGTGATGCGGTGTTGCAGGGCCACCGTCCAGGCCCCGTTGGGCACGCTCTCCATCACTTCGATGGACAGAGAATAGGGTCCGGGAGGAGAGATTACCTGGAACGGACGACCATCTTCTTCCCGGAAATTGGTCCGCAAGGCGTCGTGGCGGGCAAAGATGGCACCAATGGACCGTTCCAGTACACCGATGTCCAGCCGACCAATCATGCGCACCGCACCCGACAGATGGTAAGTGGCGCTAGCACCTTCCAGTCGGTCCAAAAACCACAGGCGCTGCTGGGCAAAGGACAATGGTGCTCCTTGCCGTTCTGCCGGGGTCAGGGCCGGAATGGGAGGCAAGGACCGACCGGTGTCCGGCGCTGTGAGACGCGTGGATAAAC
>JAEMSB010000248.1 GCA_016463045.1 Niveispirillum sp. | reverse complement strand
GTACTAATGTATAGAGTGTACGAGCAAATCCAAATCCGCCACGGAGAAAGCCTTTGAGGAGGCGACCGTGGTCGATGCCGCCACCCAGCGCCTGTTGAACAGCACCCAGTCCATGGATGGGATCGTAAAGCTGATCCAGGATATTGCTGGACGGATCAACATGCTGGCCCTGAACGCCACCATCGAGAGCGCGCGGGCTGGTGAGGCGGGCCGTGGTTTCGCCATCGTGGCGGGCGAGGTGAAGAGCTTGGCCCCGGCAGGCTGCCAGCGCCACCGCCAGTATCTCAACCGAGATCGTCAGCCTTCAGAGTGCCGCCGGTGACGTGACGGAGAAGATGGACGCCATCCGCGGTGCCATCGACGCGGTGCGCGGCTATGTGGTCGGTACCTGCTCCGCCGTGGAGGAGCAGAGTGCGGTGGCCCGTCTGATGAACAGCACGATGCGCGGCGCCTCGGGTGACGTGGAGAAGATCCATCATTCCATGGACGAAATCGCCCATTCCACCCGCGCCGCCAACCAGCGCATCGGCAATGTCCGCGATGCTCTGCGCTTGATCGCTTAGCTCAGGCCGATACTCACACCGTATGGTGCGGCCCCCGCTTCAGGGCAAAGCCGGTCACGCTGCCCACCACCCCGAACAGCAGCACATAGAGCGCCGGGGCCAGGGGACTTGCCTGCAACATCATGGTCACGGCAATGGGTGTCAGGCCGCCGAATACCGCATAGGCCAGATTGTAGGAAGTGGACAGGCCGCTGAACCGCACAGAGCCGGGGAAGACATGCACCATGGCATGCGGCACGGCCCCGATCACGCCCACGCACAGGCCCACCATGGCAGATGCGGGGAACAGCCAGGACGGGCCGGCCCGCAGCAGGGCGAACATCAGCAAAGCTGACAGACCCAGAAGCGGGCTGAACCACAGGAAGAAGCGGGCCGCCCCGATCCGGTCCACGATCAGGCCCGCACTGATACAGCCTGCTGACAGGAACAGCGTCGCCACCGAATTGGCCCGCAGCGATTCCGCCGCCCCGAATCCGTAGAATTTCTGCAGGATGGACGGCATCATCAGGATCAGCACGATGATCCCCGCCGACAGCAGGCCCGTCAGCGCCATGGAAATGGCCACACCGCGCCCATGGTCGCGCGCCACCACCCGCAACGGCAATTCCTGCGACAGCTGCTTGCGTTCCTGCATAGCGCGGAAAACCGGCGTCTCCGCCAGCCAGCGGCGCAGATAGACGGAGATCAGGCCGAACACGCCGCCCAGCAGGAATGGCCCGCGCCAGACATCGTCCAACACCTGTTCCGGCGTGAACAGCGTGTTCACACCCGTCGCCGCCAGCGATCCCAGCAGAATGCCCAGGGTAAGGCCACAGGTGACGGTGCCGCAGGCAAGGCCGATGCGGTTGGCCGGCACATGTTCGGCCACGAACACCCAGGCACCCGGCACCTCTCCCCCGATGGCCGCCCCCTGGAACACGCGCAGCAGCAGCAGCAGGGCCGGTGCCGCCAGCCCGATATCGGCATAGGTGGGCAACAGGCCCATGCCCAAGGTTGATACCGCCATCATCAGGATAGAGAAGGTGAACATGCGCTTGCGGCCCATCCGGTCGCCGAAATGCGCCATGATGATGCCGCCCAGGGGTCGGGCCAGATACCCCGCCGCGAACACGCCGAAGGTCTGAAGCTGCTTCATCCAGTCCGGCAGTTCGGGCGGAAAGAACAGCTGCCCGATGACCGTCGCGAAATAGACGAAGATGATGAAATCATAGAATTCCAGCGCCCCACCCAGGGAAGCCAGGCCCAGGGTGCGGACATCCTGGCGGGACATTGCGTGGGGTGACTGCATTCCGGTCGCATCCTCCGACAGCCCCGCCGAACCGGTGATCGTCGGCAAGGGCTTGTTTTCATATGCTATCCGGCGATGCCGCCGCCTCTGTCAAGTCCGCGATCAGGCGGCGATATACTGCATGCCCAATTGCAGGCTGCGTGCAATGCGCCCGGCAGTGGCGCGCACCGCCGCCGTATCGTCTGCCGTCAAGGTTTCTTCTGCCGTTTCCTGCCACAGCGACAGCCAGCGGTCGAAGCGATCCTGGGTCATGGCGGCGCGGTGGCGCAGATGGGCCGCCATCGGATTGCCCTTGTACCGCCCGCTTCCCAGCATCACCGACGACCAGAATTCGGTCAGCAGCACCTCATGATGGTCCCAGTCGGTGATGGCATTGTTGAACCAGGGGCCCAGTTCCGGGTCCTGGCGCACCTTGGCATAGAAGGTGCGCACCAGTTGGGCCAAAGCGTGATCGTCCATGATCGGTCCCCATCCAGGAAGATGGGCAGAGGATGGCCGGGTTCGATTAAAGTTGCAAATTAAATGTATCTTTAAGGACGCTTTGTCGCGGCCCTCACACCGTCGGGGCGTTCGTGAAGACCAGGGGCTTGCAGCAGCTGGTCCATGGCGCGTAACTGCGCCATGGTCAGTGACGTGCGTTTCGACTGATTTCATTGTTGCAAAGAGGCCCCCTGATGAATGTCCGTTCCCTGACGCTGTTTTCCTCGCTTGTCGCCCTGGGGGCCGCCAATTCGGCGCTCGCCGCTGACCGTGAATGCGCGCAGTCGCCAGGCAAGCTGATTGAGCTGTGCGTCTTTGTGAAGGATGGTCAGGCCTACTATGAGGTCAACCGAAAGGGGGCACCAGTTCTGGCGCCGGGTGCCCTGGGCCTGGGCTTCAAGGGGGAGGTGCCGGTCCGGTACAGCGCCATCAAGGCGGTGAAGCGGGCGGCCTCGGACACGAGCTGGGAACAGCCCTGGGGCGAACAGCGGCTGGTGCGCGATAACCATACCGAAATGACGGTGACGCTGGGCGGGGATACGACCCTGAACGCCAGTGTCGATGTCAATTTCCGCCTGTTCGATGACGGCATTGGCTTCCGGTATGATTACAACGCCATTCCGGTGGGTCAGGCCGTCGAGGTGGTAGGCGAACGCACACAGTTCCGGCCCGTGGGCCATCAGACAGCCTGGTGGTATCAGGCGCAGGGCGAGGAGCGGGACGAGTATCTTTATACCAAGACCGACGCGCGCCGCATCACCACCGCCGAAACGCCGCTGACGCTGAAGGGCGATAACGGCCTGCACCTGTCGATCCATGAGGCGGCTTTGTTGGATTTCCCGTCCATGCTGCTGTCCGGTGACGGGGCGGGGACCTTGACGTCCCGGCTGATGCCCTGGCCCGACGGGGTTCTGGCCCACAAGACGGGGCCGTTCACCACGCCCTGGCGCACCGTCCTGATCGGTGACAGCGCGGCGTCCCTGGCTGATAGCCGTATCACCTTGAACCTGAACGAGCCCAACAAGCTGGGCGATGTCTCCTGGTTCAAGCCCGGCAAATATGTCGGCATCTGGTGGGAGATGCATCTGAACAAGTCCACCTGGGGCAGCGGGCCGATCCATGGGGCCAACAACGCCAATGTGAAGCGCTATATGGATTTCGCGGCCAAGTACGGGTTCACCGGCGTGCTGGTCGAGGGGTGGAACAAGGGTTGGGACGGCGACTGGATCGCCAATGGCGATCAGTTCAGTTTCACCGAAAGCTATCCCGATTTCGACCTGCCGGCGCTGGCCGCCTATGGCAAGGCGAAGGGGGCGGGCCTGATCGGGCATCATGAAACGGCAGGCGCCGTGGTCAATTATGAGCGTCAGCTGGAAGAAGCCATGGCCCTTTACCAGAAGGTGGGCGTGGATCGCGTCAAGACCGGCTATGTCAAGCATAGCGGCACCATTCTGGACGAGGCAGGCGGCCAGCAATGGTTTGCCGGTCAGTATATGGTACGCCACCATATGAAGGTCGTGGAGACGGCGGCTCGGCACAAGATCGCCGTGAACGCGCATGAACCGGTGAAGGATACGGGCCTGCGCCGCACCTATCCCAACTGGGTCAGCCGGGAAGGCGCGCGGGGCCAGGAATTCAACGCCTGGGGCAAGCCCACCAACCCGCCCGAACATGTCACCATCCTGCCCTTCACCCGCATGCTGGCCGGGCCGATGGATTACACACCCGGCATCTTTGATGTCGCGCATGGCAAGGATAAGCTGGAGGCGCGGGTACAGTCCACGCTGGCCACGCAGCTGGCGCTTTATGTCGTGCTGTACAGCCCCATGCAGATGGCCGCCGACCTGCCGGAGAATTATGAGGCCCGTCCCGATGCCTTCCAGTTCATCCGCGATGTCGCGGCGGATTGGGAAACGTCACGCACTTTGCAGGCGGAGATTGGCGACTATGTCGTGGTGACCCGGCAGGCGCGTGGCGGCAAGGACTGGTTCCTGGGCGGCGTCACTGATGAGAATGCCCGCAAGCTGACCCAGAAGCTGGACTTCCTGACGCCTGGCAGGCGCTATGAGGCGCAGATCTATGCCGATGGCACGGGGGCCGATTACCGGACCAACCCGACCGCGTTGAAAGTGGAAAAGCAGGTGGTGACGTCGAAGGACAGCGTGGTCCTGGACATGGCGGCGGGCGGCGGTGTCGCGGTGCGGTTCAAGCACCTGTGATCATCACGATATGATTGCTGCTGCGCCGCCGGCGAAATCCGCCGTTTGGCGCGGCATATTCTGCTGCGGATACGGCCCGCTTGTCGGCATGCCCTGCCGCGCCGCCCGCGATAACAGCGCCTTTCCCCGCCGCATCACCCCTAGGCTTTGGTTCAGGACCTCCTTCCAAGGCCAAAGCCGATGCTGAAGCGCAACCGTTCCCTTCTCGATATCGACCGCGATCACCTGATCCACCCCGTCACCTCTTTCCATGGGCATGAGGCGCGGGGCGCTACCCTGCTGGAAAGTGGCAAGGGCATGTGGCTGAAGGATATGGACGGGAACGAGTTGCTGGACGCGTTTGCCGGGCTTTGGTGCGTCAATGTCGGCTATGGCCAGGAGAGCATTGTCGAGGTGGCGGCCGAGCAGATGCGCCGCCTGCCCTATGCCACCGGCTATTTCCATTTCGGCAGCGAGCCGGCGGTGAAGCTGGCGGAAAAGCTGGTGGAGCTGGCACCGTCCAGCCTGACCCGCGTCTATTTCACGCTGGGCGGGTCCGACGCGGTGGATTCTGCCGTCCGCTACATCACCCATTACTGGAATGCCGTGGGCAAGCCCACGAAGAAGCATTGCATCGCGCTGGAACGGGGCTATCACGGCTCGTCGTCCACGGGGGCTGGCCTTACGGCGCTGGCCAATTTCCACCGCCTGTTCGACCTGCCGCGTCCCTGGCAGCACCATATCCCCTCACCCTATCCCTACCGGTCGGAGGTGGGGGGCGAGCCGGAGGCGGTGATCGCGCGGTCGCTGGCGCAGTTGCATGCCAAGGTCGAGGAGCTGGGCGGCCCCGACAATGTTGCCGCCTTCTTCTGCGAACCCATCCAGGGCTCTGGCGGGGTCATCGTGCCGCCCAAGGGCTGGCTGAAGGCCATGCGCGAGGCCTGCCGTGAGTTGGACATCCTGTTCCTGGCCGACGAGGTCATTACCGGCTTTGGCCGTACCGGGCCGATGTTCGCGTGTGAGTATGAGGGTGTGGAACCCGACCTGATGACGGTCGCCAAGGGCCTGACCGCCGGCTATGCCCCGATGGGTGCCCTGCTGATGTCGGAGAAGGTCTATCAGGGCATTGCCAGTGCCGCGAAGGGGGCCGATGTGGTGGGCCATGGCTTCACCTATTCCGGCCATCCGGTCAGCGCGGCGGTGGGGCTGGAGGTGATCCGCCTTTATACCGAGGGCGGCATCCTGGCCAATGGTCAGGCGCGCGGCGCCGATTTCGCCGCCGGACTGGAGTCCCTGGCCGATCACCCGCTGGTGGGGGAGGTTCGCGGCCGTGGCGTGCTGGGCGCCATCGAACTGGTGTCCGACAAGGCGGCCAGGACCCGCTTTGATGCATCGCTGAAGCTGCCGGACCGGTTGTTCAAGCAGGGCTATGCCAATGGCGTGATTTTCCGCGCCTTCGGTGACAACATCATTGGACTGGCACCGGCGCTGTGTTGTAACGCTGCCGAAATGGCATTGATTTTCCAGCGTATTCGGAAAACCCTGGATGACCTGCTGGAAGCCCCGGATGTCCGGGCGGCCCTGGCTTGATCCCCTAGTCTTGGACCTTCAGGAAAAAGGCGCTCGACACATGATACCGGGACCCAAGTTGGATCGGATCGACCTGAAGATCCTGGCACAGTTGCAGCAGGCGGGCCGCATCACCAATGTCGAGCTGGCGGATGCTGTCGGCCTGTCGCCCAGCCCCTGTCTGACCCGTGTCAAGCGGCTGGAAAAGGCGGGCTATATCACAGGGTACGGCGCCCATATCAACCTGGCCAAGCTGGGGGAGTTCCTCACCGTCTTCACCCAGGTCACCCTAACCGAACACCGGTCGGGTGACTTTTCCCGGTTCGAGACGCGCATCCGCAAGATCGATGAGATCGTGGAATGTCATCTGGTCAGCGGCGGCTATGACTATCTGCTGAAATTCGTGACCCAGGGCGTCGCCCATTACCAGACCATTATCGAGGGCATGCTGGAGGGCGATTTCGGGATCGAGAAATATTTCAGCTACGTCGTCATCAAGTCCCCCTTCATCAAGCACCACCTGCCCATTCAGACCTTGTTCGGGGATCAGACGTAATCATGCCCGACACGCTGTCCGACCTGCTTCCCGCCCTTGTCGCCTTTCGCCGCGACATCCATGCCAATCCCGAACTGGGGTTCAAGGAGCACCGCACCGCCGGTCTGGTCGCGGCGGCCCTTCGGGAAATCGGGCTGGAGGTGCATGAAGGTATCGGCGGCACGGGTGTCGTCGGCGTGTTGCGCGCCGGATCGTCGGATCGCACCATCGGCCTGCGCGCCGATATGGATGCGCTGCCGATCCAGGAAGCGACCGGACTGCCGCATGCCAGCACCAGGGATGGGGTGTTCCATGGC
>JAEMSB010000763.1 GCA_016463045.1 Niveispirillum sp. | reverse complement strand
GCATGGGTGATGCCCCGGCGGTAGAACCAATGCCAGGGGTGGGGCGCCTGCGCCCACCGGTTGGATGATGGAGGGCTTTAAGATGACCAGGGCTGAACGGCTGTCCCGGCTGCGCGACATCGCGCGCCAGCGTATCCTGGTGATCGACGGCGCCATGGGCACCATGATCCAGCGGCATAATCTTCAAGAAGAGGATTACCGCGGCACGCGCTTTGCCGACTGGGGCCAGGATGTGAAGGGCAATAACGACCTTCTGTCGGTGACCCAGCCGAAGATCATCTATGACATCCATGCCCAGTATCTGGATGCCGGCGCCGACATCATCGAAACCAACACCTTCAATTCCACCAGCATTTCGCTGGCCGATTACGGCATGGAAAAGCTGGCCTATGAGCTGAATTTCGAAGGTGCCAAGCTGGCACGCCAGGCCGCCGACGTGGCAGAAGCCGCCGACCCGACCCAGCCGCGCTATGTCGCGGGCGCCCTTGGCCCCACCAACCGTACCGCCAGCATCAGCCCCGTCGTCACCGACCCCGGCTTCCGCAATGTCGATTTTGATGAGCTGCGTCTGGCCTATAAGGAACAGACGGCGGGCCTGATCGATGGCGGGTCCGACCTTCTCATGGTCGAAACCATCTTCGACACGCTAAACGCCAAAGCCGCCCTGTTCGCGATTGAGGAGGTGCTGGAGGAAAAGGGCCTGGACCTGCCCGTCCTGATCTCCGGCACCATCACCGACCGGTCGGGCCGCACCCTGTCCGGTCAGACGACGGAGGCTTTCTGGAACAGCCTGCGCCATGTGAAGCCCTTCTCCGTGGGCCTGAACTGCGCGCTGGGTGCCGATCTGATGCGCCCCTATATCCAGGAACTGTCGCGCATCGCCGATGTCTTCGTCTCCGCCTACCCCAATGCCGGCCTGCCCAACGAGTTCGGGCAGTATGACGAAAAGCCCGAACATATGGCCAGCGACCTGCAAGGCTGGGCCAAGGACGGCTTGGTCAATATCGTCGGCGGCTGCTGCGGCTCCACGCCCGACCATATCCGCGCCATCGCCCAATCGATAAAGGGCCTGCCACCCCGTGAGCCGGCGAACCCTGAGCGCTCCATGCGCCTGTCCGGCCTGGAACCCTTCACCATGCCCGCGTTCTGACCTATACCTCCCCCTGCCCTCCCCTTTCAGCGACAGAGCCAAATCATGACCGCCCCCCGCACCGCCAGCTTCATCAATATCGGCGAGCGCACGAACGTCACCGGCTCGGCCAAGTTCAAGAAGCTGGTCCTGGACGGGAACTATGAGGCCGCACTAGACGTCGCGCGCGAACAGGTGACCAACGGCGCGCAGGTGATCGACGTCAACATGGACGAGGCGATGCTGGACAGCGAGGCGGCGATGGTCCGCTTCCTGCGCCTGATCGCGTCCGAACCCGACATCGCGCGGGTACCGGTCATGATCGACAGCTCCAAATGGAGCGTGATCGAGGCAGGCCTGAAAAACGTCCAGGGCAAGCCCATCGTCAATTCCATCTCGCTCAAGGAAGGCGAGGAGCTTTTCGTCGCCCAGGCAAAGAAGATCCGCCGATACGGCGCCGCGGTCGTCGTCATGGCCTTTGACGAGAAGGGCCAGGCCGACACCCGCGCCCGCAAGCTGGAGATTTGCAAGCGCTCCTATGATGTGCTGGTGAACAAGGTCGGCTTTCCGCCCGAAGACATCATCTTCGACCCCAACATCTTCGCCGTCGCCACGGGCATCGAGGAGCACAATAACTACGCCGTCGACTTTATCGAGGCGACGCGCGACATCCGCCGCGAATGCCCCGGCGCCCATATCTCGGGCGGCCTGTCCAACGTCTCGTTCAGCTTCCGCGGCAACAATACCGTGCGCGCCGCCATGCAC
>JAEMSB010000762.1 GCA_016463045.1 Niveispirillum sp. | reverse complement strand
TAGACTTCGTTCTTTTCATCCACAAACTTATCTGGCGAGGAGCATGTGGAAGAGGAGCATAAGGAGCCCGAACTGCCCGAATATAAAGGGCCGCCGATCTTTAAGGACATGCCCGACATGCTGGTCAACCTGAACACGGGTGAGCGGCGGGCGACGCTCTTGAAGTTGGGCATCACGCTGGAGATCGGGCACCCGCAGGAGGTGCCGGCCATCGATCAGGCCATGCCCCGCATCACGGATGCGTTTCAGGTTTACCTGCGCGAATTGAAGGTCGATGACCTGCGCGGGTCCGCGGGCATGTACCGCCTGCGGGAGGAATTGCTGATGCGGGTGAATGCCGCGGCGGCACCGGTGAAGGTGAAGGACGTGTTGATCAAGGAATTCCTGGTCCAGCAATGATGCGAGAGGATGCGTGATGGCCGGGCCCGAGGAGCTTAGTGAAGAAGAACGCATGGCGGCCGAATGGGCCGCCATGGCGGATGAAGGGGCTGGCGACGCCTTTGGCGACATGGGCGGCGGCGGTGGCGGCGGTGCCACGCGCGTTCTGAACCAGGACGAAATCGACAGCCTGCTGGGCTTCGACAAGGACGGGGCCGGCGACGGCGACAATACCGGCGTCATGGCGCTGGTGAACTCGGCGTTGGTGAACTACGAACGTCTGCCCATGCTGGAGGTGGTGTTCGACCGCCTTGTCCGCATGATGTCGACCTCGTTGCGTAACTTCACCTCCGATAACGTCGAAGTCTCGTTGGATCAGATCAGCTCGGTCCGGTTCGGTGATTACCTGAACTCCATTCCGCTGCCCGCCATGCTGGCCGTGTTCAAGGCGGAGGAATGGGACAATTACGGCCTGATGGTCATTGATTCGGCGCTGATCTATTCCATCGTGGACGTGCTGCTGGGTGGCCGGCGCGGTACGGCGGCCATGCGTATCGAAGGTCGCCCCTATACGACCATCGAACGCAATCTGGTTGAGCGCATGGTGCATGTGGTCCTGTCGGACCTGTCGGCGGCGTTCGATCCGCTGTCGCCCGTGACCTTCCGTTTCGACCGTCTGGAAACCAATCCGCGTTTCGCCACCATCGCGCGGCAAGCCAACGCCGCCGTGCTGGTCAAGCTGCGCATCGACATGGAAGATCGTGGCGGTCGCCTGGAACTGCTGATCCCCTATGCCACCCTGGAACCTGTGCGCGAACTGCTGCTGCAGATGTTCATGGGTGAAAAGTTCGGTCGCGACAGTATCTGGGAAACCCACCTGGCGTCGGAGCTGTGGCAGACGGATGTGCATCTGTCGGCGGTGTTGGACGAGATTGTCCTGCCGCTGAACGAGGTCCTTTCCTGGCGCGTGGGCAGCCGTGTTCTGCTGAATGTCGCGCCGGATGAAACGATTGAGCTTCGGTGCGGCGACGTGCCGATGTTCCTGGGCCGCATGGGCCGCAAGGGCGGCAATATCGCGGTGCGTATCGACAAGGAAGCCCCCAAGCCGGAGTCGCAGCCATGATCGCCTCCATCCTGTCCCTGTTGCTGGACGTGGCCATTGTCGGCCTGCTGGTGGCCACCATCATCTACGCCCTGCGCCTGAACAAGCAGTTGTCGGCGGTCAAGGAAAGCCGCGCGGAGCTGGAGGAACTGGTCAAGGGCTTCGCCGAGGCCACGGCCCAGGCCGACAGTTCCGTGAAAGGCATGCGCAAGGCGGCGCATGAATCCGGTGAAACGCTCTCCAGCCTGATCAACCGCGCCCAGACCTTGAAAGAGGAGATGGAGCTGATCGTGCAGGCGGCCGACGGTCTGGCCAACCGGTTGGAAGCAGCGTCAGGCAAAGCGCGCGCCGCCGTAATGCCGGCCCAGGGTGGGGGGGCGCCCTTGACGGCATCGCCCGCCGCCCCACGCCCTGCGTCCGCTCCC
>JAEMSB010000247.1:478-6996 GCA_016463045.1 Niveispirillum sp. | reverse complement strand
CGGTGTCGCAGGCCGATATCGACGCCTTGTTCGGGTAAGCCGCCATGTCCGCAGACGGCAACAATGTCGCTCCCCGCGTGCGCCTGTCTCAGGCGCAGCTGGACCGCGCATGCGAACGGCATCTGGCCTACCTGTCGGGCATGCAGGGCGGAGCGAAGCTGAGCCTGCCCTTCTTCGACCTGTCGGGCATGTCCTTCAATGCCCGCAACCTGACCAATGCCAACCTGTCGGGCGCCATCTTGCGCGGCACCAGCTTCGTGGGCGCCAAGCTGGACTATGCCGACCTGTTCGGTTGTGACCTGTCCAATGCCGATCTGTCGGGCGCGCAGCTGATGCGGACCGACCTGCGTGCCGCCAGCCTGCGTGGCGCCATCCTGCGTGGCGCCAAGATGGTGGAATGCGATCTGCGCGACGGCAACATGGCCGTGGGTACGCGCACCGATTTCAAGGTGCTGGGGCTTGAGATCGGGCCCGCCGACATCTCATCCGCCGTGATGATCAATGCCGACCTGACGCGGGCCCGCCTGACCGGTTCCTGCGCGCGGGAGGCGGATTTCTCCGGCGCCACCATGGCCGGTGCGCAGCTGGCCAGGGTCGATCTGCGCGATGCCCAGTTCAAATCCGCCAATATGGATGGTGTTGACCTGGCCGATGCCGACCTGCGCGGGGCCGACCTGTCGGGTGCCAAGGTTTCGGCCCAGGCCCTGCAGGCCGCCATCCGCACCGATGAGGAAGCGGCCCAGCGTGGCGTCGCGCCGTCGCCAGACATGTCGCCCGTCCTGCCCCCGCCCGAGGAGGTACCCAACAGCCCGCCGCCGCCCGAACGGCTGGACGCCATGCTGCGTGCCCATGCGCAATGGGTGGCGACCGGCGGGCAGGCCGGCCATCAACTGGATATCAGCGGCCTGGATCTGTCGGGGAGCGACATGGCAGGGCGCGTCCTGACCTTGATGAAGGCCACGGGGGCCAACCTGCGTGGCGCCGACCTGCGCGGTGCCCAGATGCAGGCGGCGCAGCTGTCAGGCGCCGACCTGCGCTCCACCAATCTCAGCTTCGCCGATCTGCGCGGTGCCTGCATGGACCGCGCGAACCTGATCGACGCCAACATGGAAAAGGCTAACCTTTCCAAGCTGAAGACCGCGCGTGGGCACGAACTGCGTACCTCCCTGGTCCGCGCCCGTCTGGCCGCCGCCATCCTGCGCGGGGCCGACCTGACCCTGGTGGATTTCACCGGTGCGGACCTGACGGCCACCGTGTTGGACGGGGCGGACATGACCGGCGCTACGCTGGAGGCGGCGCGGGGGATTGTGCTGGGGTGAGGTAAGTCAACGGTCGTTTTATTTTAGGCCCGCCCTGTCAGATGCAGGGGTGACTTTTCTTGTCGTCGACCTGCTGAGTTCGGAGCTGCGTGTCAGGCAACTCCGTCCAGATGCAACCAGACGAAACAGAAAATAAAAGGGTGTTTCAGCGTTCACGGCCCGCCGATATCAATGCCAGATGCATCGACGGGGGCTGAGCGCAGGAATGGTGTTGAGGGGAAGAGTGTAACAAAGACGGTGACCAAAGTCAGCAATGGCGGCGGTGTTGCCCCCGCCGCCTGCTTTTCTCAAGACCTCTTCAGCCTCAGCCGCGATTCATGCGGCTGTTGACCAGATCATGGACGACATTGGGGTCGGCCAGCGTGCTGGTGTCGCCCAGGGCTTCATGTTCGTTGGCGGCGATCTTGCGCAGGATGCGGCGCATGATCTTGCCCGACCGGGTCTTGGGCAGGCCCGGTGCCCACTGGATCAGGTCCGGTGTGGCGATGGGGCCGATCTCCTTGCGCACCCAGGTCACCAGCTCCTTACGCAACTCCTCCGTCGGGTCCTCTCCGGCGTTGAGCGTTACATAGGCATAGATGCCCTGGCCCTTCAGGTCGTGCGGGTAACCGACCACGGCGGCCTCTGCCACCTTGGGATGGGCGACCAAGGCGCTTTCAATCTCGGCGGTGCCCAGGCGGTGGCCGGACACGTTGATCACGTCATCGACGCGGCCCGTGATCCAGTAATAGCCATCCTCATCACGGCGGCAGCCGTCGCCGGTGAAATACTTGCCCTTGAAGGTGCTGAAATAGGTCTGGATGAAGCGTTCATGGTCGCCAAAGACGGTCCGCATCTGGCCGGGCCAGCTATCCACGATGCAGAGATTGCCTTCCGTCGCCCCTTCCAGGATCGTGCCTTCATTGTCCACAACCTGTGGCTGGACACCGAAGAAGGGCAGGGTGGCCGATCCCGGCTTCTGACCGATGGCGCCCGGCAGCGGGGTGATCAGGATGCCGCCGGTTTCCGTCTGCCACCAGGTATCGACGATGGGGCAGCGGCCATCGCCCACCACGCCGTGATACCACAGCCAGGCCTCCGGATTGATCGGTTCGCCCACCGAACCCAGCAGGCGCAGCGACGCGCGGCTGGTCTTCTTCACCGGGCCTTCACCTTCGCGCATCAGGGCGCGGATGGCGGTGGGGGCGGTATAGAAGATGTTAACCTTGTGCTTGTCGATCACTTCCCAGAAGCGGCTGACCGACGGGTAGTTGGGGATGCCTTCAAACATCAGGGTCGTGGCGCCGTTGGCCAGCGGGCCATAGACGATGTAGCTGTGGCCCGTGACCCAGCCGACATCGGCGGTACACCAGTAGATGTCGCCATCATGATAGTCGAAGACATATTGATGGGTCATGGCGGCATAGACGAGATAGCCGCCGGTCGTGTGCAGCACGCCCTTGGGCTTGCCCGTCGAACCCGAGGTATAGAGGATGAACAGCGGGTCTTCGGCCCCCATCACCTCCGCCGCGTTGTCGGCGGAAACCTTGGCGGTTTCCTCGTGATACCAATGGTCGCGACCGTCCTTCCAGGCGATATCGCCGCCCGTGCGCTTGACCACGATGACCGAGGTGACGCCCGGTGCCTTCTCCAGCGCCTTGTCGACATTGGCCTTCAGCGGCACCTTGCGGCCACCGCGCAGGCCTTCATCGGCGGTGATGACCAGCTTGCTGTCGCAATCGACGATGCGGTCATAAAGGCTGTCGGGGGAGAAGCCGCCGAAGACGATGGAATGGATGGCGCCGACGCGGGCGCAGGCCAGCATGGCATAGGCCGCTTCCGGGATCATGGGCAGATAGATGGTGACGCGGTCACCCTTCTGCACACCCTGCGCCTTCAGCACATTGGCCAGACGGCAGACCTTCTCATGCAGCTCGCGATAGGTGATGTGGGCCGATTCCGCCGGGTTGTCGCCTTCCCAGATGATGGCGGTCTGATCGCCGCGCGTGGCCAGATGCCGATCCACGCAATTGTGGGATACGTTGGTGGTGCCATCCTCGAACCAGCGGATGGAGACATCGCCCTCGAAGCTGGTGTTCTTCACGCGTGTGTAGGGGGTGAACCAGTCGATGCGCTTGCCATGCGCGCCCCAGAAACCTTCCGGGTCCTTGACCGACTGTTCGTACATCGCCTTGTACTTGGCTTCGTCGACCCAGGCGCTTGCGGCCACATCTTCCGTGACAGGAAAGAAGGTTGGGCTGCTCATGGCGTTGTTTCTCCCAAGGTTGGCGGGCGATTACCGGTCCCGCTTATCTCTTGAACTGAACCCCGGCTTCTGCGTGTACCGCGCCTGTGGGTTCGGTCCGTTCACGCAATTTATGTAAGCATCGGCGGTCAAGTTTGGAACATGTACATTCGTCGCGTGCGCATTTCGACGCATTCAACGGTTTTTCCGGGGAAATGATGAGGTCGCCATACTGCGTGCGGGCCGTTGCACAGCATGGTATGATTTACGAAACACTGCATGGAAACAGGGCGGACAGGGGATGAGTGGGGTGATTCCCGAAGAGGGCGGCAGTCAGGGCCCCGGCGATGACCCGGCGCGGCTGGGCCTGCGCACCAGCCTGATGACCCTGAACCTGTTGCTGTCATCCGTGCCGGCGGGTGCGTGGGGCTTTGTCGATGCGGCGGCGGATGCGCGTTGCCTGTCGCGGCGCATTGCCACGGCAACCGATGATTTCGGTGAAGTGATGCGGAAGGCAGGGTGACGGGGGTTATTCCCCCACTGCAACCACACCGTCGTTGATCGTCAGCGGCACCGACCGTAACGGGCGGCCCGCACAAGGGCCAATGATGCACATGCCATCTTCCACCCGGAACTGGGCGCCGTGCGTGCTGCACTGAAGCCAGCGGCCATCGATGCTCATGAAATCGTCTTGGTCCATTTCCAGGGGCACGCCGACATGCGGGCAGGCATTGCGGTAGCCGAAGACTCTGTCGCCCTTGCGGGCCACCAGAATCTTCACCTTGACCTCCCCCTTCGGCCAGTCAAAGCCGCGTGCCGTGCCGTCGGGGATCTCCTCCACCCGGCACAGAACGTGGCCGCCGCTCATGCCGGCACCCCGGCCAGGGCGCAGATATGGGTCCATTGATCATCGGTAACGGGGCAGACGGACAGGCGCGACTGGCGGAGCAACTGCATCTCGGCCAGGGCCGGATCACCCTTCATCTGCTTCAGGGTGACGGGATTCTTCACCTGCATCACGGGTTTCAGATCAACCATCACGAAGCGTCCGGCCGGGTCGGACGGGTCGGGATAGGCCTCGCGCACGATCTCTGCGATGCCGACAATCTCCAACCCCTCGTTCGAGTGATAGAAGAACGCCCGGTCGCCCACCTTCATGGTCTTCAGGTTCAGGGCCGCCTGATGGTTGCGCACACCATCCCAATGGGTGCGGCCATCGGCCACGAACGTGTCCCAAGCATATTTGAACGGTTCGGACTTCACCAGCCAATAGGCCATGGTATTTTCCTTTGTTCCCTCAGACGCCGGGCGCCGCCATCCGGCGGCTTGGCTTACGCCGCACGAGCGGCGGGCCGGCGGTCGCCGGCCTGCACCCTGCCGGGTGCCACGGCCTTACGGCAGAACCTTGCGATAGGGGCGGATGCTCACTGACTGAAACAGCCCGGCCTTGGCATAGGGGTCGCCGGCGGCAAAGGCCTCGGCACTGGCCTTGTCGGCGAAATCCATGACCAGCAGGCTGCCCACCGGCTTTTCCCCAGCATCGTCCAGCAGCGGACCGGCGATGACGATCTGCGCCAGATAGGAATTTAGATAGTCCAGATGCGCCGGGCGGTTGGCCAGCCGCACGTCCAGGGAATTCGGATGATCGATGCAGTAAATGGCGAACAGCATGGGGTGACCCTGTCGGTTACGATGTCCACCCCATGCTTTAGCCGCAGTGGCGCGCCCCGTCCAGGGGCAGCGCCATTAACGCCCCGTCAGAACCCAGTCGGGGCGCACCCAGTGACAGGTATAGCCGTTGGGCGTGCGTTCCAGATAATCCTGGTGGAAATCCTCCGCCTCCCAAAAGGGGCCGGCATCGGTAATCTCCGTTACCACCTTGCCGGGCCAATGGCCGCTGGCATCCACCTCTGCCTTCACGTGGCGGGCAGTTTCGGCCTGGGCCGCGTTTTCCACGAAGATGGCGGAACGGTACTGGCTGCCGATATCATTGCCCTGGCGGTTGGTCGTCGTCGGGTCATGGATCTGGAAGAAGAATTCCAGCAGGCGGCGATAGGTCAGCTTCTCATTGTCGAAACTGATCTCAATGGCCTCTGCATGGCCGGTGCGGCCCGTCTTCACATCCTTGTAGGTGGGGTTGGTCAGGGCGCCGCCGGTATAGCCGACACGGGTGGCGACGACGCCCGGCACCTTGCGGATCAGGTCCTGCATGCCCCAGAAGCAGCCGCCTGCCAGGATGGCGCGTTCGATGGCCATGGTCTCATTCCTTTCAGCTTAACGCTCGGCCCGTAGATGTGGTGCCTTGGGATGATTAAGTCCAGTATGGGGCGGCGGGCACCTTTGCGTCATCGGCGTTCGACAAGTTGAGGAGGGCGGGGTAAATCCCCACGCCATGAATGATGCGACCACCAGCCCAGCCGATAGCGCGCTTGCGACGCGCGGGGCGGCCCTTGACCTTTTGTTCAACGTGCTGGCCAAGCGCGTGCCGTTTGATGACGCCTGGGACGCCAGCCGCGCTTTGCGTGCGCTGGAGCCGCGCGACCGCGCCTTTGTGCGGATGCTGGTGGCCACCACCCTGCGCCGCCTGGGCCAGATCGACGCCGCCATCCAGGGCAGCCTGAACAAGCAGGGCCAGCAGCTGAAGGCCGTGGTGCAGGATATCCTGCGGCTGGGTGCGGCCCAACTGCTGTTCCTGGGCACACCGGCCCATGCGGCCGTGGATACGGCGGTGGAACTGGCGGTGGCGCGCAAGCAGCATCCCTATAAGGGCCTGATCAATGCCGTGTTGCGCCGCCTGGACCGGGAGCGCGCCAGCATCCTGGCCGAGCAGGATGCCGGGCGTCTGAACACGCCCGACTGGCTGTGGCTGTCCTGGCGCAAGACCTATGGCACCGCCCTCACCCGCGCCATCGTGGAGACGCATCTGGGCGAGGCGCCGCTGGATATCACCGTGAAGGGTGATGCCGCCGCCTGGG
>JAEMSB010000247.1:0-468 GCA_016463045.1 Niveispirillum sp. | reverse complement strand
GCGATCTGACGGGTCGTGACGCCATCGACCTGTGTGCCGCACCCGGTGGCAAGACGGCGCAACTGGCCGCCGCCGGCGCCCGCGTCGTGGCCGTGGACCGGTCCGACAAGCGGCTGGTTCGTCTGACCGAGAATATGGCCCGCCTGGGTCTTGGCGCGCAGGTGACGACGGTGGCGGCGGATGCCACCGAATGGCGGCCCGATGGCGTGGTGGATGCCGTCCTTCTGGACGCCCCCTGTTCGGCCACCGGCACCATCCGCCGCCATCCCGATGTGGCGCGGTTGAAGTCGGAAGAGGATGTGGAAAAGCTGGGCCGTATCCAGTCCCGCCTGCTCTATCGTGCTGTCGACATGCTGAAGCCCGGTGGGACGCTGGTCTATTGCACCTGCTCGCTTCAGGCCGAAGAGGGCGAGAACCAGATCACCAATCTGTTGTATCGCCGGCCCGAGATGCAAGTGGTGCCGGTCA
>JAEMSB010000761.1 GCA_016463045.1 Niveispirillum sp. | reverse complement strand
GGAAAGGCTGCTATAGTGGCGTTTCATCGGATCAACAATGGCTGGAGGGCCGGGAAGGCGGGGTCGGCATGCGTCTGAAATCGTTCCATGCGCCATCCATGCAGGAAGCCATGCGGCTTGTCCGCGAGGTGCTGGGCGACGACGCCATCATCGTGGCCACTCGCGAGGAGGAAGGCGTCGGCGTCCGCGTAACCGCCGCCATCGAGGAAGATGAGGGCATGCTGGCGACCCACGCCCCGGTCGCTGCTTCCAATCCCCTGCGCTTTCTGGAACCGGAAGGTCCGGAACCCATCGATGTCGTTTCCGACGCCCTGCTGCGCCATGGCGTGCCGGCGGAACTGAATCAGCGGCTGGTCGATAGTCTGGAAGATTTCGATACGCGCGACCCGATGATGGCCATGGCCGCAGCATTGGACGCCGTTTTCAGCTTCCAACCCCTGCCCGATGGCAAGGCCCCCCGCCCGTTCATGCTGGTCGGCCCGCCGGGCGGTGGGAAAACTTTGACCGTCGCCAAGCTGTGCGCGCGCTGTGCCCTGCAGAAACGTCCCGTCGGGGTGATTTCAACCGATACGATACGTGCCGGCGGCATTGAACAGCTGCAGGCCTTCACCCGCGTGCTGAAACTGCGCCTGATCACCGTGGAGGACCCGACAGCCTTGTCGGACGCGGTGGAAGTGTCACGGGGGATGGAGCAGGTGCTTGTCGACAGCGCCGGCCGCAACCCTTACAACGCGCAGGATATGAAGGATTTGCGGGAGTTCGTGACCGCCACCGATATCGAGCCGGTGCTGGTGATGCCCGCCGGGCTGGACCCGGTGGAGGCGGTGGAGATCGCCAAGGCCTTCCGTGCTGTGGGCGCCCGGCGTCTGCTGGCCACCCGCATGGATATGGCAAGGCGTTACGGAAGCCTGCTGGCCGCCGCGCACGAGGCTGGCCTGGCTTTTGCAGATGTGAGTGCGACGACAAAAGTTGCCGACGGGCTGACTGCCCTGACGCCGACAATTTTGGCCAAGATGATGATGCCGGAACTGCAAGCCGAACAGCGGCGAGCCAAGCAAACGGGGACCCACGCATGAACGACCTGTCCGCGATGATGGCCGCCTCCGCCAATGTCACCCCGCTGCGCCAGCGCAACATCCTGGCCGTCGCCAGCGGTAAGGGCGGGGTGGGCAAGACATTCTTCTCCATCAGCCTGACGCACGCGCTGAGCAAGCTGGGCCGCAAGACCCTGCTGTTCGACGGCGATCTGGGCCTTGCCAACGTCGATATCCAGCTGGGCCTGATGCCCAAGCGGGACTTGGGTCAGGTCATCGACGGCATGGTAACGCTGGCCGGTTCCACAACCCGCTATAATGAGGGTGGGTTCGATATCATTGCCGGCCGTTCCGGGTCCGGCAGCCTGGCCAATCTGCCCCCGGCAAAATTGACCCAGCTGCGCAATGATCTGACCGATCTTGCCCGGTCCTACGACAATATCGTCATCGACCTGGGCGCCGGTGTGGACCGCAATGTCCGAACCTTCACCGCCCCCGCCGGCATCTCGCTGGTGGTGACGACGGACGAACCGACCAGCATCACCGACGCCTACGCCTTCCTGAAGCTGTCTTATCAGGCCAACCCGATGGCCGACCTGCGCATCGTCGTGAACATGGCGCAGACGCGGGCCGAGGGCGACAAGACGTATGAGACGCTGCTGGCCGCCTGCCGCAAGTTCTTAGGAAAGAGCCCGCAACTGGCCGGCATCATCCGCCGCGACATGAAGGTGCGCGAAAGCATCAAGACGCAGACGCCGCTGCTGGTCCGCTCCCCCACCTCCGACGCGGCGCATGACATCATGGCGCTGGCACAGAAGCTGACGGCGGGTTGATCCATCGGGCGGGCCGGACCCCATGTCCGCCCCCCTTCC
>JAEMSB010000246.1 GCA_016463045.1 Niveispirillum sp. | reverse complement strand
GCTGGCCCAGTTGCGGGAGGATTTCCAGGCGGCGGCACGGCAGGCGGCGGAACCGACGCCCGATGGCTGGCGCGGCATGCCCATCCCGTTCGGCGTGCCGGAACAGGTGATGCGCGCCCAGCTACATGTACGCAGCGCGACGGATCAGGAGGGAGAGGAGAAGCGGGCCGATGGCCGTGGCCCTGCCAAGCGCTTCCTTCTTGACCTCAATTTCAGCCGTCTCGGCCCCATGCAGTTGGACGGACTGGTTTGGCCCGGCCGCTTCGACCTGATGATCCGGACCCAGACGCTGCTGTCGGCGGACCTGCGCCAATCCATCGGCACCATCTTCCGCGACAGTCTTGAAACGGTCGGATACGCCGGCACAATCGGGTTTCAGACGGGGGCACATTTCTGGGCGCGTGTCCAATCGGCATCACGCGGCGCCGGTGTGCGGGCATAAGTAGCATCTTGCCAACATGTCTCATGGCGCACCGCCACCACCCACGTCATAGTTAACCATAATCAAAATAATGAACCGGGGGAACTTCATGGCGATGGCACCGGACGGGCGCGACGGAAGGGATCATCCCCAACGCACGCAGCTGAATGACGAGTTGCACGCGCGTCCGCACATGCGGATCACGACCCCGGCGCGCATCACCCATCTGGCCCATCTGACGGGGGAGCTGGGGGCTGATCACGCCCATCTGCTGGCGCTGTGCCGCGATGTCGGCCTGCCCCTGCCAGGGTTGGAACTGCGGCAGGTGCAGCTGCTGGTCGATGGCCGCACCGTAAAATGGGAACGCCATACCGAATTCACCGCCGTCACCATCGCCGACATGGCACCGGGTGAGGCGGGGGACTGGTCGGCCCTGTCCCCGCGTCTGGCCGACTGGACCTCGCGGCTGCCGGGGCCGCGTCTGGTGGCCTGCCATCTACGGCTGGAGCCGGATGGGGACCCGCATCACACGCCCGACAGCCTGTCCGCCATCTTCCCGCGCGGAGAGCTGCTGGGCAGCGAGGTGGCGGGCGGCGAGGCGATTGTCTGGACCGATTTCCACCTAGGCAGCGACGGCCATACCCGCATCCTGGTGCGCGACAAGGCGCTGTCGGCCAGCCATGCCGGCCGTGTGATCCAGCGTCTGCTGGAGATTGAGACCTACCGCATGACCGCGCTGCTGGGCCTGCCCCTGGCGCGGGAGGCAGGGCCGGAACTGGCCAGCCTGGAACAGCGGCTGGAAGGCATCGTGGCCAGCACCGCCCTAGGCGGCAATCTGGCGGAAGAACATGGGCTGCTGGATGCGCTGACCCGTCTGGCGGCAGAAGCCGAAGCCCTGTCGGTGCGCTGCCGCTACCGGTTCGGGGCCACGACGGCCTATGCTGAACTGGTCGAACGGCGGGTGGAGGAATTGCGGGAAGAACGGATACCCGGCCTGCAGCGCCTTGGCGTCTTCCTGGAACGCCGTTTCCGCCCCGCCGTCCGCACCTGTGAGGCGGTGGCCCGGCGTCAGGGAGAGCTGGCCGCCGGGATCAGCCGCGCCAGTTCGCTGCTGCGTACCCGTGTGGATGTGCAGCGGGCGGAACAGAATGCCGAAATCCTGAAAAGCCTGGAACACCGTGCGCGCACCCAGTTGCGTATTCAGGAAGCGGTCGAAGGCCTGTCCGTCTTCGCCATCTCCTACTATCTGCTGGGGCTGGTGAAGTACGTGGTGGATGGCCTACCCACCATTGGCGGACTGCCGCCCAAGGCGCTGATGACCGGCATTGCCGTGCCGACCATCGTCGCCGCCGTCTGGGTGGGGATCAGGCGCCTTCGCCGGGCGGTGTCGTCGGGGAAGTAAGGAACCGCTCCACACCCCTGGCCGCCGCCACCGCCGTCGCATAACAGCCCTGGAGCAGGTATCCGCCCGTCGGCGCCTCCCAATCCAGCATTTCGCCACAAGCAAAGACGCCCGGCAGTGATGACAGCATCAGATTGCCATCCAGGGCCGACAGCTTGATGCCGCCCGCACTGGAGATGGCCCGGTCCAGCCCCCGCTGTCCGGACAGGGTCACCGGCAAGGCCTTGACGAGTGCCGCCAGATTGGTGGTTCGGCCCAGATCGGTATCGCCTGCGAATTCCCGGATCAGGGCACCGGTGGGCGGCCCCAGGGTCAGACCCTTGCGCAGCTTGTTGGCCAGACTGTCGGCGGGCGGGGTGCGTGCCAGCTTATTCTGCACCTGCGGTCCCGTCAGGTCGGGCTTCAGGTCCAGATGCACCACCGCTTTGCCTTCCCGCTCAATCGCGTCGCGCAGCGGCGCCGACAGGGCGTAAAGCGCCCCACCTTCAAGCCCCGTGCGCGTGACGACCAACTCACCTGGAACGGTGCGGTCCTTGAAGGTCAGGGCGATGCGCTTCAGTGGCTCCCCTTCCGCCCGTTCCAGGAATCCGGCACTCCAGGCGACATCAAAGCCGCTGTTGGACGGGCGGAACGGGGCGAGCGGCACACCGCGCGCCGCCAGCAGCGCACTCCACCCGCCATCGGAGCCCAACCGCGGCCAGCTGGCCCCACCCAGTGCCAGGATGGTGGCGGCGGCCTGGACCGTCTGCGGACCCGCCGGGGTGTCAAATGACACGGCTCCGTCATCGGCCCAACCGGTCCAGCGGTGGCGCGTGAACAGCTTCACCCCCAACCCGTCCAGCCGTTGCAGCCAGGCGCGCAGTAGGATGGAGGCCTTGAAGCTTTTCGGGAACACCCGGCCAGAGGAGCCGACAAATGTCTCCACCCCCAGCCCATGGCACCAGTCGCGCAGGTCGGTGGGCGTGAAGGCCCGGATCAGCGGGTCCATGAACGGACGGGCCGCACCATAGCGGGTGATGAACCGGTCCAGCGGTTCGGAATGGGTGATGTTCAGCCCCCCGCGCCCCGCCATCAGGAACTTGCGCGCCGGGCTGGGCATGGCGTCATGGATTTCCACGAGGTAGCCCGCACCAGCCAGGATTTCTGCCGCCATCAGACCCGCAGGGCCGGCGCCGATGATCAGGATGGGGCGGTTCGACATCAGTACGATCCTGAAACTTTACCTGGGAACATCATTCAAAACGCAAAGGGCGGCGCCGTCGCCGGCACCGCCCTTTCCAATGTCACAACACGCGATCAGGCGTGGGTGATGGCGCGCTCGACCAGCTGGCCCAGATGCTGGGTACGCTTGGTCAGGCTCTGCAGCACGGCAGAGATTTCGGCCGTTGCGGCGGCGGTCTGGCCCGACAGGTTCTTCACTTCACCAGCCACGACCGCGAAGCCCTTGCCGGCTTCGCCCGCGCGGGCGGCTTCGATGGTGGCGTTCAGGGCCAGCAGGTTGGTCTGCTTGGCGATGGCGTCAATCTGCTGCGCCACCGTGCCGACCTTCTCAATTTCGGTCCGCAGGCCTTCCAACTCACGGCTGATTTCCTGCAAGGCGGAGGACACCTCGCTCTTGCCAGCGCCGGAGAGATTGCTCGATTCGCTGCCGTACTTCATCTGCAAAGGCCTTGCGTCTCTAGGGTTGTCCGATCATAGACCCGGTCACGCCGGGTCCGACAGATTACATAGCACAAACTCTCGAACGGCATGGTTACGATTTTCCATCACCGCCATCACTTTTGGATAGGTAGGGCCAAATCAAAAGGGGAGAGCCGAAGCCCTCCCCTTCCTGATACTTCACGGCCTAATGACGGATCAGGCGAAGGTCAGTTCCGTCGCACGCACCACGCTGGGCAGGGCGCGGATGGTGGCCAGCAGGGCGTCATCCACCTTCTGATCCACCGACACCAGACAGATGGCATTGGCGCCCGGTGCCGTACGGCCCAGGTGGAAGGTGGCGATGTTGACGCTGGCATTGCCGAGCGTGGTGCCCAGCTTGCCAATGAAGCCCGGCTTGTCCTCGTTACGGACGAACAGCATGAAGGGCGTGACCTCGGCTTCGATCGGCACTTCGTCGATTTCGACCAGACGGGGCTTGTCACCGCCGAACAGGGTGCCGGTGACGCTGTTGGTGCCCTTGTCGGTGGTGACGATGATACGCACCAGGGTCTGGTAATCGCCGTCATTGGTGCGCTTGGTCTCGGCCACCTTGATGTCACGCTCCTTGGCGATGACGGGGGCGTTGACCATGTTCACCGATTCCATCAGCGGGCCCAGCAGGCCCTTCAGCACGATGGCCGTCAGCGGCTTGGTGTTCAGCGTCGCGGCCTGGCCTTCATATTCGATGGCGACGCCCTTCAGGCTGCCATCGATCAGCTGGCCCACGAAGCCGCCCAACTGTTCGGCCAGCTTCATATAGGGGCGCAGGCGCGGGGCCTCTTCCGCCGTGACCGACGGCATGTTCAGCGCGTTGACGACAGCGCCACTGACCAGATAGTCGGCCAACTGCTCGGCCACCTGCAGGGCAACGTTTTCCTGCGCTTCCGTGGTGGAGGCGCCCAGGTGCGGGGTGGCCACAACCTTTTCATTGCCGAACAGCGGATGGGCCTTGGCCGGCTCCTCCGCGAACACGTCTAGGGCAGCGCCCGCCACATGGCCGGCCTCGATGGCGGCCTGCAGGGCCTCTTCCACGATCAGGCCGCCACGGGCGCAATTGATGATGCGCACGCCCTTCTTGGTCTTGGCCAGAGCCTTGGCGTCCAGCACGCCCTTGGTCGCCTCGGTCAGCGGCGTGTGCAGGGTGATGAAGTCAGCGCGCTTCAGCAGGTCTTCAAGTTCCACCTTCTCCACGCCGATCTCGGTGGCGCGTTCGGGCGACAGGAACGGGTCGAAGGCGATGACCTTCATCTTCAGGCCGATGGCGCGGTCGGCGACGATGCCGCCGATATTGCCGCAGCCGATGACGCCCAGCACCTTGCCGAACAGTTCCACGCCCATGAAGCGGTTCTTTTCCCACTTACCGGCATGGGTGGAGGCATTGGCCGCCGGGATTTCACGAGCCAGCGCGAACATCATGGCGATGGCATGTTCGGCGGTGGTGATGGAATTGCCGAACGGCGTGTTCATCACGACAACGCCACGGGCCGTGGCGGCGGGGATGTCCACATTATCAACGCCGATACCGGCGCGACCAACAACCTTCAGATTGGTGGCGGCGGCCAGGATATCCTTGGTCACCTTGGTGTTGGAACGGATGGCCAGACCATCATATTCGCCGATGATGGCCTTCAGCTCGTCGGGCTTCAGACCAACCTTGACGTCAACCTCAACGCCGCGCTCCTTGAAAATCTCTACGGCGCGGGGGGACAGGCTGTCGGAAATCAGAACCTTGGGCATGGGAGTGTCCTTCGCATGAAGATGCGGGAGTGGATGTTTTCGTCACCCCGGCGAAAGCCGGGGCCCAGGGGCCAAACGAACAACGCGCGACGACGCGTCGATGTCCGCTGCCGAAAGGTCGGGCTTGTGGCCCCTGGGTCCCGGCTTTCGCCGGGATGACGGGAGATTAAATGGGAAGCGGGATCAGCCGGCCTTGACCGTCTCATACGCCCAGTCAAGCCAGGGCAGCAGGGCCACGATGTCAGCGTTCTCGACGGTGGCGCCGCCCCAGATGCGGATGCCCGGCGGGGCATCGCGGTAGGAGCCGGCATCCAGCGCCACGCCTTCCTTTTCCAGCAGGCTGGTCAGCTTCTTGGCGATCTCAGCCTGCGCCTCTGCCGGCTGTTCGGTCGCCCAGGGGTCCACGATCTTCAGGCAGATGGAGGTGCAGGAACGGCTTTCCGGCGTGTCAGCCAGGAAATCGACCCAATCGGTCTTGGCAACCCAGTCGGCCACGGCCTTCAGGTTACCTTCCGAGCGACCGATCAACCCTTCCAGACCGCCCACCGACTTGGCCCAGGTCAGGCCGTCCAGCGCGTCTTCAACGGCGATCATTGACGGGGTGTTGATGGTCTCACCCTTGAAGATGCCTTCCGACAGCTTGCCATTGCTGGCCATGCGGAAAATCTTCGGCAGCGGCCAGGCCGGCTTGTAGTTCAGCAGCCGGTCAACAGCGCGCGGCGACAAGGCAATCATGCCATGCGCGGCTTCACCGCCCAGCACCTTCTGCCAGGACCAGGTGACGACATCCAGCTTGTCCCAGGGCAGGTCCATGGCGAACGCGGCGGACGTCGCGTCGCAGATGGTTAGGCCTTCGCGGTCAACAGCAATCCAATCGCCATTGGCGACGCGGACACCCGACGTGGTGCCGTTCCAGGTGAAGACGACATCGCGGGAGAAATCGACGGCAGTGAGGTCGGGCAGCGCGCCGTAACCGGCGACCATCTGACGGACATCGGTCAGCTTCAGCTGCTTGACGACGTCGGTGACCCAATCCTTGCCAAAGGATTCCCAGGCCAGCATATCGACGCCACGGGCACCCAGCAGCGACCACAGGGCCATTTCAACGGCGCCGGTGTCGGAAGCGGGAACAATGCCCAGCCGATAATCGGCAGGGATGCCCAGAATTTCCTTGGAGAGGGTAATCACTTGCTCCAGCTTGGCCTTGCCGGGCTTGGAGCGGTGCGAGCGGCCCGTCAGGGCGCCCTTGAGGGCTTCGATCGTCCAGCCGGGGCGCTTGGCGCAGGGGCCCGACGAGAATTGCGGATTAGCGGGGCGATTGCCCGGCTTCGGCGCAGCCATTATGGCTATTCCTTCCAGAATAGTAGCACCCCGTTGGGGGGGTGTGACCCGCCGCCGAAGCTATGGATTTGGAAGGTGCGCGTCAATGGGGCATCGCTGCGCGTGGATCAGATTTCTGCTCTGCGGGGCACGCAGAGGAAAGAAAATTACTTTTAGTTTGTTCCCTCAGGCGCCGGGCGCCGCCATCCGGCGGCTTGGCTCACGCCGCATGGGCGGCGGGCCGGCGACCATCGTTACCCCATCGGCAGCAGCGACTTGTCCACCAGCCCGGATTCCAGCATGGCATTGCACAGCTTGAAATAGGCATCGCGGCGTTCGGTGGCGCCGGGGAACCGCTCCAGATAGTTCAGGATGAATTCCGGTCGCTTCAGCGCCTGGGTCAGCTGATCCGCCGCCAGT
>JAEMSB010000245.1 GCA_016463045.1 Niveispirillum sp. | reverse complement strand
GAATGAGGGGGATACCCGTAGGTCAGGTCGAGGGGCGGCACGCCCCGAGCCCTGACAGAAAAGGCTTTCAATCCCTGCCTGTCAGGGCTCGCGCGCCGCGCTCGACCTGACCTACGGTTTCAAGCGGCGGGTCACAAACCGCGCGCCAGACGTTCCAGGCGCTGGCGTTCCTGCTGGCGTGTCAGGTCCAGGAGGTTGCGGCGCCTCAACGCCGTTTCCTCATCCGCCAGGTCGGCCAGTTTCAGGGCGTCCAGGCGGGCGGCATCGTCGCGCGCCTCGGCGGCGGCGCGGTCACGGGCCAGGATCAGGGCCTCGCCCGAGCCATCGGCGCTGCTGATGCCCTGCGCCCCCAGGGCCGCGCGCAGGCTGCCCGTTTCCTGGCGCAGGTCGCGGCGGCGGCGGCGGTCGCTGATCTCGCTTTCGGCCTGAATACGCGCGGTCGTGCGGGCGTTGCGCTGTTGCAGATCGTCCAGGTCCGCTGCTTGCCGGGCCGCCAGATCGGCATTGTCGGCAGCCTCTTCGGCTTCCAGCACGCGGCGTTCGCTTTTCCGGCGCTTGGATTTGGTGATGCCCAGCAGGTCCTTGGCCGTGTTGGTGGTGCCGACCAGCCTGTCCGCCGAACTGATCAGGCTGTTGCCGACGCCGGAATGGCCCAGAACCATCAGGGCCGGGGTGGTGATGCCGCCCATTATTCATTCACCTTCAGCTCATGGGTTACGGACAGGAGGGTGAAGGGCAGCGGCCTTTCCTCCACGATGCGCCAGGGGGGACCGGCGCGGCTGGTCTGCCAGCCGGTGGCCGTCAGGCGCCGGTCGCCGGTAAAGCCGGGGGCCGGTTCCATGGCCAGCGCGGGGCCGGCGGTGCGCCGTAACGGCACCTCCACCGGCCCCCGCCCCAGGTCGGCGCGCAGCGCGGGCGTATCCTTCAGCCGGAAGGTCACTGCCAGCAGGCGCGCACGCCGTCCCTGTCCTTCCGCCGCCAACAGATTGGGCGGCATGGGTTCAATCTCATGGGTAAAGGCCAGTCCCGCCTGCACCCGTGTCGCCGGGCGGGGCAGGCGGATACGGCCCGCCGCGACGGGGTCCACGGCCATGACGGCGCCATCGGCCAGCACTGCCACGTCCCGGCCATCCAGATGCTCCAGCCCGGCCCAGCGGGCAGTGGCGCTGTCCACCGATCCGGAAAGGCCGGCATCGACATGCATTGCGTCGTCCCAGACCTCCACCGCCACACGGCCATCGCGGTCCACCAGCCAGTAGAGATGGCGGCCCACCAGGGCCGTGGACAGGATGCGGCCTGCCGTGACCAGCCGCACCCAGGCGCGGATCTGTTCATTGCGGTACAGCGTCAGCACCGCCAGGGTCCCATCCGACTGTACCGCCAGCAGCAGCCGGCGGCGGCGGTCATATTCCATATCGACGGTACCGGGCAGGATGGGCCGCGTGGTCAGGGTTAGGTCGGTAGCGGAATAGGATTGTTCCAGATCGGTCCACAGGAAATCGCGGATTGACCCGTCGCCCGCCGCGAACAGGGTGCCGCCCTCAATCTCCTGCGGCGGAATGCTGCGGTCGGCCACACTGCCGATGCGGGTTTGCCGGTCCAGGCGGATGGCCGTCGGCGTCAGGGGAGCGCCTGTCACGGCCCATTCCCCGCCAGTGGTGAAGACCTGCAGGTGCCGCCCGGAATAGACGGCACGGATGGGGTTCACCTCATCCGACAGGATGGCGAACTCAATGGCGCTGTCATCCTCCCCCTCGCCCAGGTCGAAATTGAACAGGTCGCCCGATTTTGACAGCCAGAGGCGGTTGGGCAGGTCGCGCGACCCGCCGATGACCAGCCGGTCCTGATGGAACGCCACGCAAAGCGGCCAGCCACGCTGCGGGCTGAACGCCGCCTCGTCCCAATCCGCCGTGGGATTGGTATGGGGCAGGCTGTCGGCCAGGTCGATCTCCGCCTCTGTCACCGACCGCACCGCCGCGATTCGCCCCGGCTTGCGGTGGATGCGCCAGGGCGCCCCCTCATGCGCCGGCATGAAGACGGGGGCCGAGGCGCGCAACCGAACCCGGCCCGTCAGACCCGACGGGGTCAGCGTGATGGCGGCATCGGCAAAGCGGAAAAAGGGGATGCGGGGCCGCCCCTCCTCTTCGGCAAATACCCAGGGCTCGACCGTCCATTGGCCGGGGCCGCGCCGGCTGATACGGCGCGGCTCCACATCGGGATGGCAGACCAGCAGCACATCCCCACTCTGGGCCCAGGTCAGGTTGGCAATCTGTGCCAGGGTCCAGGGGCTGGGCAATGTCGCCTGCAGGGCATCATCGCCGAACACTGACACCTGCCGGTCGGTCAGGACCAGCAGGTGGGTCTGTTCGCTGCTGAAGGTGAAGGGGATCAGGCGGCCCGAACCCGGCACGATGGCGATGAAGCCCGTGCCGGGCCGGCGCGTGATACCGCCCGTCGGTTCGATTAGGACATTGGTCAGGGTCAACGCCCCGTTTTCAAAGGCGGCAAGATCGCCCCGGCCCAGCAGGTCGGGGCTGACGCAGCCGCCGGTGAAGCTGGTTTTCACACTTTTAAGACGGGTCATGACAGGCGGGCCTCGATCAGGGTGAAATCGCTGAACCCTTCCTGGCTGTCCTGCGAGGCATCGGTCAGGCGGGCGCGGCGGAACTCGGCTTCCGCCAGTTTCTGCAAAACCTCGGCGCGTGACGTGTTCTCGGTCAGCGGCACACAGAATTCCGCCGCCAGCCGGGCGATAAGGGCCGCATCGAAGAAGGCGGGGAAGCCACCTTCTGCGACGCGGGCCACATAGGTCAGGGTCACCGCATCGGCATCGGCCAGCAGATCCTTGCCCTGAATACGGTAGGAAAGACCCCGCCCCCGCCCGCCGCATCCCAGGGACAAGGCCCGCAGGAAATCATCTGGCAGGGCGAAACCATGAGCAAAATCGGCGGGCGGCGGATCGGCCCGGCGAACCAGCGGCGCTTGCCGGGTGGCAAAGCTCCAGCCATGGGCCGCCAGCAAGGCGTCGCGGGTGGGGGCATACAGGGCGGCGGCCAGTTCCGCTTCGGCGGTGCCGTCCTGAAACGACGTGACCGGGTTCGCTCCGATCTTCAACAACGCACGGGCGCACAGCCCGACAGCGGAATAGGCCATGGTGGGGACTCCATTAAGATGCACGCTTTCCTGCGCCTCTGCCGTCATCCCGGCGAAAGCCGGGATGACGAAGAAGGGAGCGGGCCGACGGATCAATCCGTATCCGTCGCCCCCACCACCGTCAGGTCGGCGGTATCGATCACGCCGCCGCTATTGGCATTGACCAGCAGGATGCCGGCCACGGGCGTGGTGCCCACGCCGGTATTGGCCAGGACCATGTCGCCCAGGCGCATCATGTGGCTAGCCGGGTTGAAATAGCCGGCGACACGCACCACCGTGTGGGCATCAGGCGTAGCGTAATGCCAGAGCGTGAAGCCATTGGCATAGGCAAGGACCGACAGGTCGCGGGGCTGAAAGGCCATGGCGATTACTCCTTGCAGCGCAGGGTGACGACGCCGGTGGCGTCAATCAGGGCGGCCCCCTGCGACATCATGTTGTTGACGAAATGGGCGGCGCGGTCGCCGTGCCAGGTGATGTCACTGGTCACATCGGCCCCGCTGGCATGGCCCACGGCTGTCTTGTGGTACCAATGGCAGAGGCGGACATTGCCGGACCCCAGCGTCAGGCCCGAATGCGGCATCCACAGCGTGCCCAGCCAGCGCTTGGCCTGGGTCCCGCGCCAGGGCAGCTCGCCATCGCCGACATAGTCAGAATTGGCAAACTCCTCGATCCCCAGCAGCTGGCTCCACTGTTTCCAGCCGACGACCGCGTAACGCTGACCATCATCAGGCACATCGGCACCGCCCAGCATTTCGAAGGCCGCCAGGACCTTGTCCTTGGTCAGGCCATCGGTATCCGCACCGGCATAACGCGCACTGGTATCCAGCCGACCGATGATCAGTTCATCCGTCTTGCGGCCCAGCGCATAGGCGCCGGCATTGGCGATGACGCTGCGTTCGTCGATATTGGTCTTCAGCTCATCCAGCTTGTCGACCCAATCGCCGGCATAATAATCGGCCAGGGTACAGTCGACGGTGCCATGGTCCAGGTTCATCACCGGGACATTGCCATGGCGCGACTTGGTGCTGGCCACGCCCTTGCCAACCTTCTGAAAGACCGTGCTGGCGCCCTTCACATTATTCTTGGAGCGCACGGTGGCGCGCAGCTTCGAACCTAAGCGCTGATAGGCCTCATGCACCTCGCGTTCGTACTGCTTCACGAACGATTTCTCGATGTCGGTGGACATCCTGGGACCTCATTCCTGTCATGATGGCAGCCGTCGCGGTTGCCGGACCTGAGGTCCGGCCGCATGTCGGGCAGCGATGGGGGGAAGGCCCAAAAAGACACGGGTCCGCACCGACCCTTGCAAAGCAGGGGTTATCGACAACGAGACCCGTGTTCAGGCCATGGGAGGGAGACGATGCGCAAGGCCCGCGACCGGCAGATCAGCCGGGATGGAGTTCGGGCCTTGGTGGAATGAGTTATAGGACTAAAATCCATAGCCCGTCAATATAAATTCCACATGAATACTAGTGCATTATTATCTATTGAGGCGATATAGACTGCTTTCGTTTTTCAGGCCGGAAAGCGCAGTTCCACCTTCAGGCCCGGCGTGGCGGTATCGTCGCGCGCATCGGACAGGGCCAGGGCTGCATCATGCAGGCGGGCAACAGCGGCGACCAGGGACAGGCCCAGACCATGGCCCGGCGTGCCGCGATGCGCCTCCAACCGGACAAACCGTTCCAGGACCTTTTCACGCTGATCGGTGGGAATGCCCGGCCCCTGATCGGCCACCGACAGGACGGGACGCCCGGCATCGGCACCAGCCATCACCCGGATATGGCCCTGTTCGGGGCTGTATTTGACGGCGTTCTCGATCAGGTTGCTGATCAACTGCGCCAGCAATTGCCGGCTGCCGCTGACCATAACCGGCTCCGACGCCGCCACATCCATGGACAGGCCGCGTTCCTCGGCCAGGGGCGTGTAAAGCTCGGCGACCTCCGCCGCCAGGGCTGCCAGATCAACCGGCTCGAAATCCGTCCGCGCCCGGCCCGTCTCCGCCGCCGCAATGGTCAGGATGGCGTTGAACACGCCCAGCAGCCGGTCGATCTCGGCAATCGCCTGTTCCAGGGTGGTGAACTGCGCGTCCGACAGGGTTTCATCGCGTTGCGCCAGTTCCAGCCGGGCGCGCAGGCGCGACAGGGGCGTACGCAGATCATGAGCGACATTGTCGGTGACCTGCCGCATACCCAGCATCAGGCGCCCGATCTCATCCAGCATGCGGTTCAGCTTGGTGACCAGCCGGTCGATCTCATCGCCCGATCCTGTCACGGCCATGCGGTCGGCAAAGGACCCGGCCGTGATGCGGTCGATGGTGCGGTTGATGCTCTCGATACGTTCGGCCACGCGCCGGCTCATATAGATGGCGCCCGCCATGCCCACCGCGAAGGCCAGCGACACGGCCCAGATCAGGCCCGTCAGCAACTGCCCGCGCAGCAGATAGCGGTCGGTCATGTCATGCCCGACCAGCAGCCAGCCGATCCCCTCGATCGGCAGGATGACGGCCACGGCCTGCCGCTTGCGGCCCGGATCCTTGCGGGATTTGATGTCAAACTCCACCCAGCCGGAACCGGGGTCCCCCGACGGCCAGCTGGCCAGATTGCCGGCGATGATGTCGCGGGCAGGCGTGGTCAGGGCATAGATCATGTCCGTGCGCCCGTCCGACGCGCGTTCGGAGATGACCCGCAGCAGGCCGATGCGCCCGCGTTCATTCAGGACATTGCTCAGTTCCTCCACCTCCCGCAGCACGGTTTCTTCCGTGTGGCGGTTGATGAAGCCGGCGGTGAACCAATAGACGACGCCCAGCACCACCATCACCGACAAGGTGAACAGGCCCAGGTGAAAGGCCGCCAGCCGGAAGCTGGTGGTGCGCAGGAAATTGAGGTTAAACCGGCTCACGGATGACATAGCCCGCCCCGCGTACCGTATGGATCAGGGCCACCGGATGATCCTTGTCGATCTTCTGGCGCAGGCGGGCGATATGCACGTCGATGACATTGGTCTGCGGATCGAAATGATAATCCCAGACATTTTCCAGCAGCATGGTGCGTGTCACGACATTGCCGGCATTGCGGATGAGATATTCCAGCAACTGGAACTCACGCGGCAACAGATCGACCGGCTTTCCCGCCCGCTTCACGGTGCGGGCCAGCAGGTCCATCTCCAGATCGGCGATCTGCAACCGGGTCACCGGTGCCGATCCGCCACCCTTGGCCCGGCGCTGCATCACCTCCAGCCTGGCCAGCAGTTCGGCAAAGGCAAAGGGCTTGGTCAGGTAGTCATCGGCCCCGGCGCGCAGGCCCTTCACCCGGTCATCGACGCTTCCCAGGGCCGACAGCACCAGGGCCGGCGTGTCATTGCCGGTGGTACGCAGCACCTCCAGCAGGGACAATCCATCCCGGCCCGGCAGCATCCGGTCCACGATCAAGCCATCATAGGGTTCGGATGCCGCCAGAAACAGCCCGTCGCGGCCATTATCGGCATGATCGACCACATGGCCGGCCTCTTTCAGGCCCTTGACCAGGTAATCAGCGGTGGCGCGGTCGTCTTCGATGACAAGGATCTTCATGATGCACGCATCCTAAACCCGGACGGGTTCGCTTGGGAACTCGCCAAACAACGCTCCCGATAAAGCACAGGCAGCGGCGTCGCCGCTGCAGGCCGGCGACCGCCGGCCCGGCGCCTTAGAGAACCTCAAAAAGATATGGCCGGGCGGTGGGGGCCGCCCGGCCACAGGGGACGAGAGAGACTACGATGTACTAACCGAGGGAGAGAGAGGATGGTGGCGGGGACCGGAGAGTGGGGAAGCGGTCCCCGCCGACCTCTCATGATGGACCGGCGGGGCGGGGGGG
>JAEMSB010000244.1 GCA_016463045.1 Niveispirillum sp. | reverse complement strand
ATAGCTCAGCTGGGAGAGCGCTACAATGGCATTGTAGAGGTCAGCGGTTCGATCCCGCTTGGCTCCACCAAATCGAAAAGGCTCCGCTGGAAACAGCGGGGCCTTTGTCGTTTCCGGCCTTTGACAAATGACGGGTCCGCTTCTGGCCAGAGGGATAGAGCCACCGGGCTGGATTGCCGCTATTTCAGCCCTCGGGGCACTGCTGATGCCCGCTATCCGACCGGTATTCGTTGCGGGATTGTAGATAAAAATCCCGAATTCTGCACCATTGGCCCCATGCCACTTCCCCCCGGTGGCCTTTGATTCGTTACATTTCCGCCCCTATAAGTGCCGGCCAGGGGCGTTACTTGGTTGCCGAAATCCAAACCCCGAATGGACTAGCCAAAACGGATATGAATTCACGGATCGGCCCCAAGCCGGTCACGGCGAAGCCATGATCGGGCGGGTAAATCCAAAGGCAGGGGCGGCAACCATCCTTTGTGGATCGAGAAAAAATGTCTGGTAGTTTGCGGGCGGGTACGCCCAACGATGATACGCTGCTTTCCCAGTCGCCGCGCGACACGCTGGCCGGCGGCGCCGGTGACGATATCTATGATGTCCTGCATTACGGCACCATGGTGCGGGAGCTGCAGGATGGTGGCCACGATGTGGTGGTCGCCCATATCGACTATGTCCTCCCCGACTTTGTGGAGGATTTGGTCCTGGACTATGCCACACGCGGGCATCAGCCCAACCCGGCCAGCGCCGGCGCCCTGATCGGCATCGGCAACCGTATGGATAACACCATCGCGGGCAACGCCCTGAACAATGTCATCAAGGGCATGGTCGGTAACGACACGCTGCTGGGCAATGGCGGCAATGATATCCTGGAGGGCGGCGACGGCAACGACCTGCTGTCCGGCGGGTCCGGCAATGACACGCTTTATGGCGGGGCCGGCAATGATGATCTGGCCGGCGGCATCGGTGATGATGTCATCATCGGCGGGGCCGGCGATGACCGTATCTTCGGCAATGATGGGCTGGATGTGGTCCGTTATGAAGGGCGCCTGGGCTTTATCGGCGGCGACCATGCCTATATCCGGGACGCCAATGGCGGTATTACCGTCAGCAGCGTGAATGGCGATGGCGTCGACACCCTGACCGGGGTCGAACTGGTGGTGTTCGGCCTGGATGTGCTGGTCAACAGCCTTCCCACGTCCGGCACGGCCCGCAACGGCTTTGATGAGAAGCTGTATCTGTCGATGAATGCCGACGTGGCCAATGCCGTCCGCAATGGCAGCATCGCCAGCGGCCTGGAACATTTCCGTCAGTTCGGTGAACGCGAAGGGCGTGATCCCAATGCCCTGTTCGACACGGACTATTATCTGGCCAACAACAAGGATGTGGCCGCCGCCGTGGCGCGCGGGCAGACCACGGCCTGGTCGCATTACAGCAATTACGGCTGGAAGGAAGGGCGCGACCCGTCAGCCTATTTCAATACCCGCGCCTATCTGGAGACCAATGACGATGTCGGGGCCAGTGGCATGAACCCGCTGCTGCATTTCCTGCATATCGGCGCCGACCAGGGGCGGCTGGCCCAGTTATCCAACAGTACGCTGGACTGGATCGGGTGACACCCGAGGATCAACGTGCCCAAACCGCGTCCTTTTGTCCCGTGACAGGGTGCGGAACGCAGCGTAGCAATTAAGGGTGGCCGTGCCGATAAGCGGGCGGCCATTCCTTTATCCACGCAGCCGCTTTTATACAGGTGCGTCATGTATGTTGTTTATATGCTGCTGGGCATGCTGGTTGGCCTGCCCTTCGCCGGTGTCTTTTACTACGCTATCTGGATGTTCCTGACCGGTGGTGATCCCGGTGGCGGGGACAACAGCCCCTTCTGATCCCCCATGCGCCGCCTGACGGCCCTGATATTGACCTTCGCCGCCCTGGCCTTGCCCTGTGCGGCACAAGAGACGCGCGCCCCAGGCGTCTCTGCCGATGACAGCCGGCAGATCATGGACATCACGACCCCGCCCTGGAACAGCATCGCGCGGGTACAGACCAATATCGGCGGCAAATGTACCGGCACCGTGATCGGCACCCGTCTGGTGCTGACCGCTGCCCACTGCCTATACAATCCCCGCACCCGCCGCTTGCTGCAGGCAGGGTCGCTGCATGTGCTATTGGGCTATGAGCGCGGGGAGTACAAAACCCACCTGACCGTCGATGCCCTGCATGTCCCCGCCGCCTATGACGGAACGAAGCCGGGGGAGAGTGTGCGCCATGACTGGGCCTTGCTGCGCCTGTCGGCGCCGGCGGATGTCCCCGTCCTGGCCCCCGCCCCCCGCGCCGCCGCATCCGGTGACAGCGTGGCGGTGGCCGGGTTCAGCCAGGATCGTGTGCATCTGCTGATGGCCGACCGGGATTGTGCGGTCACGGCACAAGGCAAACCGGCGGGACAGGGGGGGATGCTGATCTTCCATTCCTGTTCGGCCAGCCGTGGCACCAGCGGCGGACCGCTGCTGGTCCGAACCGATGGGCAATGGCGCGTAGGCGGCGTGAATGTCGGCATCACCGCGCAAGCCGGCAATCTGGCCATCTGGCCCGACGGCCTGGACAGCGCCATCAAGGCACTTTCCGCACCCTAATACGAACGGTCAAAATTCTTGACCGTTGGTATCCGCGCCGACTGGCGTGGCGGCGGCCCATGCCGCCGAAGCTGAAAATGCGGGCAAGGCTTTCCCCGCATTGCGGAAATAGCCTATAGTCGCCGCGATGAGTTTTCCCATCGCCCGTGGAAAGAACCGCTGCCTATGCCCGACCCGATGTCCGGCGACGATCTCGACCGTTCCTCCATCCTGTCCGTACCGGTCCAGGTGTCGGTCCGCCTGGGCCGCCGCCGGCTGCGCATCAGCCAGCTTCTGCGCATGGGGGCGGGCGATGTGGTGGATCTGTATGTCAATGACCGCATGGTGGCGCGGGGTGAATTGGTGGTGGTCGATGGCCGTCTGGGCCTGACCATCGTGGAACTGATGCCCCAGGCCACCCGTGGGCGTGAACCGCTAGGCCCCGGCCCCGGTGAATGACCGGCGCCGTCATGGACAATGCGCCCAAACGCATCCTTCTGATTGATCCGGACGCCGCACTGCGCCAGACCCTGGCCGAACAGCTGGCACAGCAGGAGGGAATGCTGCCCCTGCCCGCGGCCACGGGGGAGGCGGCGCTGGCCATCCTGGCCGATCATGGCGCCGATGCCGCCCTGCTGGACGGGGTGCTGGCCGCTGAGGGCCTGATCCCGGCGCTGCGCGCGGGCGGCCTGACGGGGCCGCTGGTCCTGCTGCTGCCGGCGGGCATGGGCGTGCCGGCGGGGGCCGATGATCATCAGGACAAGCCGATCCGCCTGGGCACGCTGCTGGCCCGGCTGAAGGCGCTGCTGCGTCAGGCAGAGATTGTGCAGGCGACGACCGCCCTGTCGGTACGGATCGGCCCCTATCATTTCCTCCCGGCGGCCAAGCGGCTGGAACGGGTGGACGGCACCGCCATCCGCCTAACGGAGAAGGAAACGCAGATCCTGGATCATCTCTGCCGTTGCGGCGGCATGGCGGCGCGGCAGGACCTGCTGGACAATGTCTGGGGCTATGGCGCCGGCATCGATACCCACACGCTGGAAACCCATATCTACCGCCTGCGCCGCAAGATCCGGGCGGGCCTGGGCCAAGATCCCCTGCTGCTGCGGGTGGATGGCGGCTATCGACTGACGCTGGAGCCTTTGCCGGCATGACGCCCCCTTCCCGCCGCGCCCTGCTGGCCCTGTTCGCCCTGTCGCCACTCGCCGCCTGCTCATCCGGTCCAAGGCCGGAGGATGAGGAAGGGTTGCCGCCCGACCTTCCGCCCCTGCCGGCGGTGCGGCGCATCGTGCTGTTCCATGCCAAAAGCGGTGAACGCGCGGATGTGGTCTATTTCTACAACAATGCCTATGACCCGCGCGCCATGCAGAAGATCGAACTGCTGCTGCGCGACCGGCGGACGGGGCAGGTGGGGCGCATCGACCCGCTGCTGATGGATTTCATGTTCGACCTGTTGCAGCGCACGGGCCTGCCGCCTTCCACGGAGGTGCAGGTGACGGACGGGTTCCGTTCCCCCGGCACCAATGCCGATCTGGTGCGCGACAATCCCAATGCTGCCCGCGAAAGCTATCACCTGCAGGGCCGGGCCATGGATTTCAAGGTGCCGGTCCTGCCCGGCCCGGCCCTGGGCGAAATTGCGAAAACCATGCAGCGGGGCGGCGCCGCCTATTACCCTTCGACCGGCCATACCCATATTGATACAGGCCCCAACCGCACCTGGAAAACGCGATGAGGCGCTGGCTGCTTGCGCTTGCCATTCTGCTGCCGCTGACCGGGTGCAAACCGGTCCTGACGGCGCGCGTGCCCATCCTGCCCACCGGTGATGAGCTGCCCGCCGGGGCGGTGCCCCGCGACTTGCCCACCGGCACCGGCGACACGCTGACCGTCACCGAGGAGAAGATGCGGGTGGGCATACGCTATATGGTCAGCGCGCCGGGAGGCCGCGTCGGCTCTATCGCGTTCGAACCCGTGCCCGACATCCCGCTGACCCGCATCCAGGTGCCGGGTGGGGAGGCGCGTGCTGTCTTCCTGGCCCAGGGCCGCGTGACCCAGGCCGGGCTGGAACGGCTGCTGCACGGCACCCGCCATGCCAAGGATCTGGCCCGCACCCTGACCGAAGGCGTGGGCAATGCCGAGGAACGCTACCTGTTCGCCTTCTTCGCCCTGATGCGACAGGGCACCGACGCCCCGCGCCTGGCCCTGGTCCAGTGCGGGGTCAGCCATTCCGGCCAGGAACCCATCGCCAAGGCGTTTCAGGCCCAGGCCGCCCGCCAGGGTCTGAAATTGGACGCCGATGGCGACCTGATCCGCCTGCCCAACCGTGATCTGGCCCTGTCGGTGCTGTTCCAGGGCCTGCGCGACGCCCTGGCCAACGGCGACTGCCGCGCCGACCTTCCCTTGCAACTGCCTGATCTGTGACCATGACCTACCCCAATTATGCACTCGTGACCGCCATTCCACCCGTGTGATGGCGCGCTTCATGTGGTAGGGATACGGCGACCGGCTGCCCATTCCTGGGGGTCGGGCCCGGTGCTTCGCGGATGGAACTGGTCAGGCCATGACGATGATGAGCGGCACCCCGGCCATCGTGCCGGAGGTGGGGCGCAGCCCCGATCCCGCAGCCGGCGCGCGACGCCTGCTGGCGCGGTTGCGCGATGTCATGGCGGGCAGCGGGTCCGCGCAGGACCGGCTCGACAAGATCGTGATGACCATCGCCCATGAGATGGCCGCCGACGTGTGCTCCTGCTACGTCATGCGCGCGGGCGAAGTGCTGGAACTGTTCGCCACCATCGGTCTGAACCCGGACGCCGTGCACAAAACCCGCATGCGGGTGGGCGAGGGTCTGATCGGCGATGTGGCGGCCCATTCGCGGCCCATCGCGCTGGCCAATGCGCCCAGCCATCCCAATTTCGCCTATCGTCCAGAAACAGGTGAAGACCCGTTCAATGGCTTCCTGGCCGTGCCAATTGTGCGCGGAGGCCGCGTGCGCGGCGTGCTGGCCATCCAGCACAAGGACCGCCGCGATTATGACGAACAGGAAGTGGAGACGCTGCAGACCATCGCCATGATCGTGGCCGAGCTGGTGGTCGTGGGCGAACTGGTCGACAGCCGCGAATTGTCGGTGGTCAATGATCTGGTCCTGCTGCCGTCGCGCGTGGAGGGCACCAGCCTGAACCGGGGCGTGGGCATGGGCGTGGCCGTGCTGCACCGGCCACAGCTGACCATCCGGCAGATGGTGGCCGATGATCCAGAGACGGAGCTGGCGCGCCTGAAAGAGGCCGTGACCAGCATGCATTCGGCCATCGATCAGATGCTGATCGCGGTGGGCGAGTCTGACAGCGAACATGCCGAGATCATGCAGACCTACCGCATGGTCGCAGCCGACCGTGGCTGGCTGAACCGCATCCGCGAGGCGATCCGGTCGGGCCTGACGGCGGAAGCCGCCGTGCAGCGCGTGCAGGAAGACAATTCCACCCGCATGGCGCAGGTGGCCGATCCCTATATCCGCGACCGGCTGCTGGACCTGAACGACATCACCACCCGGCTGTTGCAGCATCTGGCCGGAAAGCCCGTGGTGGCCACGGGCGGCACCCTGCCGGATGAATTCGTGCTGGTGGCCCGCAATCTGGGTCCCGCCGAACTGCTCGATTATGACCGCCGCCGCCTGCGCGGGCTGGTGCTGGAGGAAGGGTCGGCCTACAGCCATGTGGCCATCGTGGCCCGCGCGCTGGACATCCCTGTGGTGGGACAGGCCGCCGACATCCTGCGCCGGGTGGAGCCGCTGGATTTCCTGATTGTCGATGGCGACAACGGTCAGGTCTTCGTGCGGCCTGCCGATGATATCCAGGCCGTGTTCGTGGCCAGTCTGGCGGCACGTCAGCGCCGGCAGGCCGAATATGCCAAGCTGCGGGAACTGCCCGCCGTCACGCGTGATGGGCAGGATGTGAAGCTGATGCTGAATTGCGGGCTGCTGATCGACCTGCCGCATCTGAAGACCACAGGGGCGGATGGGGTCGGCCTGTACCGCACCGAAATCCCCTTCATGGTCCGCCCCTCCTACCCCGATGTGGCGACCCAGTTCGAGAATTACAGCAAGGTGCTGGAGGAGGCGGGCGGCTTGCCCGTGAATTTCCGCACCCTGGATGTGGGCGGCGACAAGACCCTGCCCTATTTCCCCGAATTGGGGGAGGAGAACCCGGCACTGGGCTGGCGCGCTATCCGCATCGGTCTGGACCGGCCCTCCATGCTGCGCAAGCAGTTGCGCGCCATGCTGATGGCCGGGGCCGGGCGTGATGTGCGCATCATGTTTCCCATGGTCGCCACGGTTGCCGAATTCATCCAGGCCCGCCGCATCCTGGACCTGGAGGTCAAGCGCCTGAAGGATGCCGGCAATCCCGGCCCATCCG
>JAEMSB010000760.1 GCA_016463045.1 Niveispirillum sp. | reverse complement strand
ACCCTCTGCACCCTGCCCCGCGCGCATGTCTGTCGCGGGGGCCTCGGGCTTGCGTATGGGGGACGGGAACGGTAATGCTATCGACGCCGTTACATAAAATGCCCCGTAGCGACCTTTCCGGCACTACCGAGGGCGATCCCCGCCAAAAGGGGACGGCATGCCCAAGTCGATAGTGGAGAGGGAGAAAACCAACGTGGAACATACCGGTCCCGTTATCAGCAGCGTCGGTCTGGATTATCTGGGCCTGACCAATCTGAAGGCCGCCCATTGGAACCTGAGCGTCGGTGCGCTGTATGAACAGGCCCTGCGCCGTGGTGAGGCCAAGCTGTCCAAGGACGGCGCCCTGGTCGCCATCACGGGCCAGCATACGGGCCGGTCGCCCAACGACAAGTTCACGGTGAAGGAAGAGACCACCGCCGATGATATCTGGTGGGGTCCCAACAAGCCCTTTACCGAAGAGGCGTTCGACCGGCTGCATGCCCGCGTCACGGCCTTTCTACAGGACCGCGAGGTCTTCGTGCAGGATCTTTATGCCGGGGCCGACGCCGCCTACCGCCTGCCGGTGCGCATCGTGACCCAGCATGCCTGGCACAATCTGTTCGCCCAGAACATGTTCATCCGCCCGGCCCTGAAGGACCGTATGGCGTTTGAGCCGGCCTTCACCGTCCTCCAGGCCCCCGATTTCCGGGCCGTGCCGGAACGTGACGGCACAAGGTCCGACGTGTTCGTGGTGATCAATTTCAAGCGCCGGCTGGTCCTGATCGGCGGCACCTCCTATGCCGGCGAGATCAAGAAGTCGATCTTCTCCATCCTGAATTTCCTGCTGCCGGGCCAGGGCGTGCTGCCCATGCATTGCTCCGCCAATATCGGCGCCAATGGGGACACGGCCATCTTCTTCGGCCTGTCCGGTACCGGCAAGACCACCTTGTCCGCCGACAGCTCGCGCACCCTGATCGGCGATGATGAACATGGCTGGTCGGATCGCGGCGTCTTTAATTTCGAAGGCGGCTGCTATGCCAAGGTCATCCGCCTGTCGGCAGAGGCCGAGCCGGAAATTTTTGAGACCACCCGCCGCTTCGGCACGGTCCTGGAAAATGTCGTCATGGACCCGCAGAGCCGGGAACTGGACCTGGATGATGCCAGCCTGACGGAAAATACCCGCGCCTCCTACCCGATCGATTTCATCCCGAACGCGTCGGATACGGGCCTGGGTGGTCAGCCGCTGAACATCATCATGCTGACGGCAGATGCCTTCGGCGTGCTGCCGCCCATTTCCAAGCTGTCATCCGAACAGGCCATGTACCATTTCCTGTCCGGTTACACGGCCCGCGTGGCCGGCACGGAAAAGGGCGTGACGGAGCCGCAGGCGACGTTCAGCACCTGCTTCGGCGCCCCCTTCATGCCGCGTCATCCCACCGTCTATGCCAAGCTGCTGGGCGAGAAGATCAAGGCCCATGGCGCCAATTGCTGGCTGGTCAATACCGGCTGGACTGGCGGCGCCTATGGCACCGGCAGCCGCATGAAGATCGGCCATACCCGCGCCCTGGTGAACGCCGCGCTGTCGGGCAAGCTGGCCACCGTCAGCCACAAGCCGGAACCGAATTTCGGTCTGGCCGTGCCGGAAGGGTGTGAGGGCGTTCCGGCAGATGTGCTGATGCCGCGCAACGCCTGGGCCGACAAGTCGGCCTTTGACGCCACCGCGCATGAGGTGGCCCGCCGGTTTGAGGCCAACTTCACCCAGTTCGCCGACCAGGTGGACGAAAAGGTCGTGCGCGCCGGTATCCGTACCGCCGCGTAAACAGACCGTCCATCCTCCCGCCGATGACCGGGGCGGGGCGATCAGGGCCGGGGGAGCGATCCCCCGGCCTTTTTTGCGGCTGGCCTTGCGCCCTCAAACCCCCGTCACGCTAACAGGC
>JAEMSB010000759.1:805-1919 GCA_016463045.1 Niveispirillum sp. | reverse complement strand
TTCCTGGAGCGGCTGTGCCGCCTGACGGGCCTGGACGGCGCCTGCCCCATGAATACGGGGGCGGAGGCGGTGGAAACCGCCATCAAGGCCGCCCGCCGCTGGGCGTACCGCGTCAAGGGCGTGGCCGCTGATCAGGCCGAAATCCTGGTGGCCGATGGCAATTTCCATGGCCGCACCACCACCATCGTCGGCTTCTCCTCCGAACCCGCCTATCGCGACGGCTTTGGCCCCTTCGCCCCCGGCTTCCGCATCGTGCCGTTTGGCGATGCCGACGCCATGGAGGCCGCGATCACCCCCAACACCGCCGCCATCCTGCTGGAACCGATCCAGGGGGAGGCGGGGATCATCGTGCCGCCCGATGGCTATCTGCGTCGCCTGCGCGAGATTTGCGACCGCCACAATGTCCTGCTGATCCTGGATGAGATCCAGTCCGGCCTGGGCCGTACCGGCCATTGGTTCGCGCATCAGCATGAAGGCATCCGCCCCGACGGCCTGTGCCTGGGCAAGGCTTTGGGTGGCGGCGTCATGCCGGTTTCGGCCTTTGTCGCGCGCCGCGATGTCATCGACATGTTCGGCCCCGGCAGCCACGGCTCCACCTTCGGCGGCAGCCCGCTGGCCGCTGCGGTCGGTCTGGCGGCGCTGGACACCATCGCCGATGAGGGACTGGTGGAACGTTCCGCCGAACTGGGTGCCCATATGATCGCCCGCCTGCGTGGCATCGACAGTAAGGCCATCACCGCCGTGCGCGGTCGCGGCCTGTGGGTGGGGGTGGAGATCGACCCCGCCATCGCCACAGCCCGCCATGTCTGTGAATTGCTGATGGAACAGGGGGTGCTGTCGAAGGAAACCCACGACACCACCATCCGCTTCGCCCCGCCGCTGGTCATCTCCCGACCGGAGCTGGATTGGGCCATCGACCGCTTCGCCGCCGTGCTGTCGCGCCTGACGGCCTGACCCTTATCCAATAAGAACAACAAACCTACGGAGTGACCATATGAGCGGCTGGTACGGTTTCATCGGGGTGCCCACGGATGTCGGCAACAAGGCCTGTGGCGCGGCAGAGGGGCCGGCGGCCCTGCGCGCCATTGGCCTGCCGCGTCGCATGGGCATGGTG
>JAEMSB010000759.1:0-795 GCA_016463045.1 Niveispirillum sp. | reverse complement strand
CACGGCGCTAGGCTCCGTGGCGGCGGCGGCGGAACATGCGCGCCGTCAGGGCAAGAATTTCTTCGTCCTGTGGTTCGACGCGCATCCCGATTTCAACACGCCCGAAACCTCGCCGTCCGGCAACACCCATGGCTATCCGGCGGCGCTGGCCTGTGGCATCGGCCATCCCGCTTTGCTGCGCGTCGGTGCCTTCACGCCGCTGCTGCGCCCCGACCGTCTGGTGCAGTTCGGTATCCGCGACATTGACGAGGGGGAGCGGGCGAACCTGCGCCGGTCGGGGATCGAGTTCCACGAGATGCCGGCGGTGCGCGAACGCGGCCTCGCCGCCCTGGTCGCCCATACGATCAGCCGGATACAGGCGGCGGGCGGCGGCCATGTCCATGTCAGCTTCGATATCGACGCGCTGGACCCGTCGGTGGCCCCCGGCGTCGGCACGCCCGTGCCTGACGGCCTGACCCTGGATGAAGCGGTGGATGCCCTGCGCCTGCTGGGCCAGTCCGGTCTGGTGCAGTCGCTGGACATCGTCGAATATGCCGCCACCCAGGATCACGGCAACCGTACCGCCCATGTCGTCGAACATCTGCTGGCCGGCCTGATGGCGGGCCGGGAAGGGCAGACGGCCCTGGTGGCGTGATACACGTTCCCTCAGACGCCGGGCGCCGCCATCCGGCGGCTTGGCTTACGCGGCACGGGCCGCGCGGCGGCGGTCGCCGCCGTACCACCGGTCAGGAATCTTGACCGGTGGTATGTGCCCTTTCAATGGGCTACCCTGGCCACCCCGCCACCACCCGGACC
>JAEMSB010000243.1:905-7039 GCA_016463045.1 Niveispirillum sp. | reverse complement strand
TTCCGGGGATGCCCTACGTCGTTACCGAGGCCTGCATCAAGTGCAAGTACACTGACTGCGTTGAAGTCTGTCCTGTCGACTGCTTCTACGAGGGTGAGAACACGCTGGTCATCCATCCCGATGAATGCATCGATTGCGGCGTGTGCGAGCCGGAATGCCCGGCGGAAGCCATTCTGCCCGACACCGACCCGCGCGCCGAACAGTGGCTGGCCATGAACCGCGAATATGCCGGGCAGTGGCCCGTCATCAATCGCCGCAAGGACCCGCTGCCCGACGCCGATGCCTGGAAGGGTGTGCCCGACAAGTTTGAGAAGCATTTCAGCCCTAAGCCGGGTAAGTAAGGATAAGGACGGGCCACCGGTTTCCCCGGTGGTCCGCGCGCGCCGGCAAAAATCATTGACCGGTGGTTAAGAAGTCCGCTAATGCCCATGCGATGGGCGCATGACCGACATAACGCGCTCTGCGCGGAACTTATGGCGAACAACGCGTTCCGCCTCTGTCATGTGGACGTAACATCGACTATATTCATTCGAGCGAGGATCGGCACGGCGCCCGTGATCGTGGCTTGATGTGCCGACCGCTTTCGCCATCGCAGTGTTTCGTCAGGAGAGGTCCCGCTGCCTGTGCGGTCGGGGCCCCTATCATTTTTGTTCCCGTGGCGCGCAGCCCCGCGCGGAAGAAGAGAGCAACCGACATGTCCGAAAGCCTAGATTTCACCACCGGGGATCACGTTGTGTATCCGGCCCACGGCGTGGGCCAGATCATCGGGATCGAGACCCACAGCATCGCCGACATGAGCGTGACGCTGTACGCCATCCAGTTCGAAAAGGAACGGATGACGTTGAAGGTTCCGGTGGCGAAGGCCAAGGCCTCCGGCCTGCGCCGCCTGTCCACCAAGGACCGGATCAAGGCCGCCATGGAGACCCTGCAGGGCCCCAGCAAGATTAAGCGCATCATGTGGAGCCGCCGCGCCCAGGAATATGAAGCGAAGATCAATTCCGGCGACCCGGTTTCCATCGCGGAGGTCGTGCGCGACCTGTATCGCGGTGAGGACCAGTCCGACCAGTCCTACAGCGAGCGTCAGATTTATCATGCCGCTCTGGAGCGTCTGGCCCGTGAATTGGCCGTTGTCGAGAAGATCGACGAGCGCAAGGCCACCGAAAAGCTGGAAGCCGTGCTGAGCAAGGCGGCTTGATCGGGGTACACCCACAAGATCAAGCATCCCGCTGTTAAAAAATCGGGATATTTAGTATGAAAGGGGCGTTCACTTGTTGAACGCCCCTTTTTTTTGCGCCGCCGCACGCCCTACACTGGCGGTGCCAAGAAAAACCTGCCGGGACCCCATGTCGGATGATCGCAAATATGCCTTGCTGGGTCGGCCACGCCGCGTGTGGGCGGTGGGTGCCATCCATGGCGAGGCGGCGCGTCTGGCGGCCCTGCATGATGATGTCGGCAAGCGCTTCCTGCCCGGTGACCGTCTGGTCTATCTGGGTAACATGATCGGTCGGGGCGTGGCCGTGCGCGAGACGATTGAGGAACTGCTGTCCTTCCGGCGCGAGATCATGGCGCGGCGCGGCGTGGTGGCAACCGACATCGTTTACTTGCGCGGCGGGCAGGAGGAGATGTGGCAGAAGCTGTTGCAGCTTCAGTTCGCGCCCGATCCCGCCGCGGTTCTGCAATGGATGATCGGTCAGGGGCTGGACACCACACTGGCGGCCTATGGCGGCAATGCCCAATATGGGCTGGTGTCGGCCAAGGAGGGGGCCGTGACACTGGCCCGCTGGACCGGCGAGCTGCGCGCCGCCATGCGCGCCGCACCGGGCCATGACAATCTGCTGAGTGCGGTGCGCCGCTGCGCCTACACCAGTGCGCCGGACGGGGCGCCGACGGAGCTGCTGTTCGTCAATGCCGGCCTGGACCCGGCCAAGCCGTTGCATATGCAGGCCGACATCTTCTGGTGGGGCGGCAGTTCCTTTGCCCGCATCGTGGAACCCTATAATGGGTTCCGCCGTGTCGTGCGCGGCTATGACCCGACCCATGGGCCGGGCCCGACTGTCACCGATTTCACGGCCAGCCTGGATGGCGGGGCCGGTTTCGGCGGCCGCCTGATCTGCGCCTGCTTTGCCCCGGACGGGCAGATGCTGGAACTGGCCGAAGCCTGAAAAATTTTCGGGCCGGTTGATCCAACCGTCCTTCGCCTCCGTAACAAGGATCATGCAAGGGCAGATGCCCCCCCTGATCCAGCGACGGAGAGTGACCGATGGCGTCCATCGACGATCCCGAAACCCAGCGTGCCAACCTGGCTTTCATCCGCGCCTCGATGAAAGAACCGCTGCTTGCCCGTGATCACGAGTTGGATCTGGCCCGCCGCTGGCGGGAAAAGGGGGACGAGAAGGCGCTGCATGAGCTGGTGCGTTCCTACACCCGTCTCGTGATCTCCACCGCCACGCGTTTCCGCCATTACGGCATTCCCATGGGCGATCTGGTGCAGGAAGGCAATGTCGGCCTGATGCAGGCGGCAGGCCGGTTCGAACCGGAACGCGATGTCCGCTTCTCCACCTATGCCGCCTGGTGGATCCGGTCGGCCATGCAGGATCATATCCTGCGCAACTGGTCCATCGTGCGCACTGGTACCACGGCGGCGCAGAAGTCGCTGTTCTTCAACCTGCGCCGCCTGCGCGCCAAGATCGCTGACAACCCCTCCTCCGATCATCTGTCCACCGATGCGCGACAGCAGATTGCCCGCGAACTGGATATCGATGCGCGGGAGGTGGAGACGATGGAGATGCGGCTGGCCGCCTGTGACCAGTCGCTGAATGCCACCATGGTCATGGATGGCGAGGCGGAATGGCAGGACATCCTGCCAGACAGCCGCCCCAACCCCGAGGATGTGGTGATCGGTATGCGCGACGGGCGCATGCGGTCAAAGTGGCTGGCCGAAGCGCTGGGCGAACTGTCGCCACGCGAACGTCAGATCATCGCCGAACGCCGCCTGCGCGACGAAGGGGCGACGCTGGAAGAACTGGGCCGTGCCCTTGGCGTGTCCAAGGAACGCGTCCGCCAGTTGGAAAGCCGCGCCATGAACAAGCTGCGCGCCAGCATGATGAAGCGCGTGGCCGATGGCCGCGATTTGTTCATGGAGGCGTGAGGGGTGGTTATTCCCCACCACCCCCATACCAGAGGCCGATGCTGATGCTGCTGGCGCCGCTGGCCTTCAGATAGGCGGTCCAGAAATCCCGCACCCGGTTCTCTACGGGGCGGGGCAGGGCCTTGCGGCCAGGGTCATGGCCCCGGCCAAAGCCGAACATGTCGACCTGCACCTGTGATAGCGGTGCCGGAAGCCGTTGATCGGTGACGGTGCGCAGGTTCTTTGTGGGCTGCCCCTCCGAGAGCGCCGTATAGGGTAGCAGGTCGGAATGTTCCAGAAGATCGGAGAAGACGATCATCCGGTTCAGCCCGCGCGGCTTCCAGGTTTCGGCGACATTGCCGATGGTGCGCAAGATTTCAGAGCGTGGATAGGCCTGCTTCTCCTTCAGCATGCCGATCAGAACCTGGGCCAGCCGGCGTTTGAACTCCCGGTTTTCCGCCTTGGCGACGGTCGGCTTGCAGGTGGCCATGATCCAGTCCGTCAGGCCACCGCCTTCGGGGCAGCCAGGCACGCATTCCTCAAACTTGCGGGCCGACGCCGCATAATCGTCGGTGATGGTATGGACCACCAGCCGGTCACCCGGCTTCAGTTCGCCCACGAACCGGTCAAGGCCCGCAATCAGGATGTCGATATCCTGCTGATCATATGGGGTGGTGCGGTCCACCAGCAGGGCGACGGTGCCCGTGCCCTGCTTGCAGTAATCCTGCCGCGCGGCCAGGGCGGCGGGCGCCAGACCGGCCAGCAGCGCCAGGAGAAGCAGGAGCTGCCCCAGCCTCATCCCCGCACCGCCCGCAGCAATTGCGCGCTGATCTGCAAGGCGGATGGGATTTCGCGCAGGCAGGCGGGCGTGCCGTCGCTGCGGGCGCGCAGATTGCCGATGCGGTAGTTGATCAGCCGGTTATGGCTGTTCATGCCCAGCTGGCGCAGGCTCTGTTCATAATCAGCGCCGGCGGATTTGCGGTCTGCCTGGATGGTGGCGATGTCCTTTTCCAGTTGTTCGATCTGCCGGTTCAGGGCGGCGATCATGTCGTCATATTTGCGCGTCGCCTGCATGCGCTGCTTGTTATAGTCAGTTTCCCGACCGGTCACGCGCTTGCGGGCCTTTTCGGCCTTGCGGGTCAGGCGTTCATAATCCGGGTGCGGATCATGCCGCACGAAGGACGCGACGACGCCGACCGTCAGGATCACCAGATTGATGACCAGCAGGGTCCAGCCGGCGGAACCCAGTTCCGTGCCCGTCACCTGTGCCGCCGTGCTGGTCAGGTCGCCCTGGCGCAGCAGATCGGCGAAGGAGCTGTTGGTGTCCGCCTCCAGCAGGCGCAGGAAATGTTCGCGCACCGCCGCGATGAAATAGACCAGCGTGCCCGACAGTCCGGCCAGAACGGCGGCACCGGCGTAATAGGAAAGCCGCGCCTGCATCCGTTCATGCTGGTTCGCCTGTTTCAGCCACAGGCCGATGAAATGCGCGAACAGGGCTAGCACCCCGCCGATGATCAGCGAGATGAACAGGGACAGAAGCGGCGTCTCCTGAAAGAAGAACTCGAACGCCATGCGGTTGACCGGCACCTCGGCCAGACAGACCAGCAGCATCAGGAACGGATAGGCCCAGACCATGGAGACGCGCAGGGGCCGGGCCAGTTCCGCCTGCAACCTGGCGACGGCGGCGACGGCTTCCGACTTGCGTTCGGTCAGGTCGCGGAATTCGGGGCTGTCGGGGCCAACCTTGTGCGACAGGTCGTTCAGGGCCCGCTGTTTTTCGTCCTGCAGGGTGCGGCGGCGATTGACCAGATCCTCGTCCCGTTCCTTCAGCTTCTGCTGCTCGGCGATGTCCAGTTCCGACAGATAGGTCAGGCGCGCCTTCTCATAGGCGGCGAAATCGGCGGTGACCTGGGCCAGAACTTGATCCTGCACGGGGTTCTGCGGCGCATCCAGCGGCGGAAAACCCTTCTCCCCGTCGCGGGCCCCGCGCGTCTCATCCGCCCGCCGCTCGCTGTCGCTATAGCTCAGATGCCGGCCGATATGCATGTCGGCCATCTGCTTCACCCGGTTCGCCATCCCGCTCCCCCGAAGGTCGAGGCGTGGTGCCCCTTTGAGGAAAAGAGCATTTCATGTCGATTATGGGGCGGCAAGGACGGGGCCGGGCCGGAAGGGGCCATTTAAGCCGGTATCCGGGAGGCCTTCCGCCATGATTTGGACGGATTTGGGGGCGTCATCCTTTCATCAAGGCGTCGATATCCCGATGCCCCTCAATAATGCTGATGATATGCAGACTGTCATCTTCATATCGGAAAAGAATGATATAGCCGCGATAGGCAAAGCTGCGGATGCCTGAGCGAATATCATCGCGGGGGCGTCCCAGGGTTCCCGGCAGTTCCGCTAGTTTCTGGCACTGCGCCCTCAGCTGCTGAACGAAATGCAGGGCTGGCTTCGTCTCACCTGCTCTTTCGGCTAGGTATGACAGGATATCGGCAAGATCGCGTGAAGCCGCACTTGTATAGAATAGCCGCCGCATGGCCTAAAGGCCGCTGGCCTGCAATTCCCTGATCCGTTCGGCAAGGACCGCGTCAACCTCTTCCTCCGAAAGCTCACCACCTTCTGCGAGGGCGTCGTCCACGATACGGCGCAATTCGGTTAGCCGGGCTTCACGGGATTTAAGTAGGGAAAGGCCCGCCGCGACAACGGCGTCCGGGCTGTCGAACTCGCCGGAAGCGACGGCCTCGTCAATAAACCCTGCCCAGGGTCCGGTAACAGATACCTGCATGATCGGCCTCCTTCGGGCACTGTCTTAGGACCGTATCATAACATTTCCTGCCACAGGACCAAGGCCGCCGCCCACCCCTAAAACAAAAAGGGGAGGCCTGTTTCCAGGCCTCCCCCTTGTCGTCTTTTCAAACCAGAACCAGCGCTTAGCCGGCTTCGGCCTGGCGCTCGGCGCGCTTGCGGTCGTTCGGGTCCAGCAGCTTCTTGCGCAGGCGGATGGACTTCG
>JAEMSB010000243.1:0-895 GCA_016463045.1 Niveispirillum sp. | reverse complement strand
ACTTCGGCGTCACCTCGACCAGCTCGTCGTCCTGGATGTAGGACAGGGCCTTTTCCAGGGACATGCGGATGGGCGGCGTCAGGACGACGGCTTCATCCTTGCTGGTGGTGCGGATGTTCGTGAGCTTCTTGCCCTTCTGAACATTCACTTCCAGGTCGTTCTCGCGGGTATGCTCACCCACGATCATGCCTTCATAGACCTTCCAGCCGGGCTCGATCATCATGGGCCCGCGATCTTCCAGGTTCCACAGGGCATAGGCCACAGCCTCGCCCTCGGCGTTGGAGATCAGCACGCCGTTGCGGCGACCGGGGATCGGGCCCTTGTAGGGGGCGTAATCGTGGAACAGGCGGTTGATGACGCCGGTGCCACGGGTGTCGGTCAGGAACTCGCCCTGGTAGCCGATCAGGCCACGGGACGGAACGTGGAACACCAGACGGACCTTGCCGGCACCCGACGGACGCATTTCCAGCATCTCGCCCTTGCGCTCGGCGATCTTCTGCACGACGACGCCGGAGAAATCCTCGTCCACATCGACGACGACTTCCTCGATCGGCTCCAGACGCTGACCATTGGTGTCGGTCTTCATGACCACGCGCGGACGGCTGATCGACAGCTCGAAGCCTTCGCGGCGCATGGTTTCGATCAGGATGCCCAGCTGCAATTCGCCACGGCCCGCCACTTCGAACGCGTCAGCATTCTCGGTTTCGCGGATGCGCAGGGCGACGTTGCCTTCGGCTTCGCGCATCAGACGGTCACGGATCATGCGGCTGGTGACCTTGTCACCTTCACGACCGGCGAGCGGGCTGTCATTGACCGAGAAGGTCATGGCCAGGGTCGGCGGATCGATCGGCTGTGCCGACAGCATCGTCGACATGAGCGTCGAGAACGCCCTGCC
>JAEMSB010000242.1 GCA_016463045.1 Niveispirillum sp. | reverse complement strand
GCTCATGATATCCGCCTGTCGCCGATGTCCGTCCGCAGGATAGCGGCGGCGGGGAAGGATGCAACGATGTTGGTGCCACCCGCGCCGGTGCTGCAATTCCGGCATAGCTGCCCAAATCTTCACAGCCGCGTATTCACCCCCTATATTGCGCTGCACAAGAATAATCCGCCACCTCAGACGGCTGGCGGAAGACAGATCCCGGGGAGGGGACGCGGAAGAGGCGCATTGTCCGTTTGTCCCGAGGTTTGTTCCGTCATGACCGTATTCCGCCCCCTGCTGCCCGCCGAGGCCGCCCGTTACACTGCCCATCTGCTGCGCCTGTCTGCATCCGACCGCCGCGCCCGTTTCATGGGCGGGTTGAGCGACGATGCCGTGCGCGCCCATGTGGGCCGGATCGACTGGCACAAGGCCATCGTGCTTGCCGCCATCGTAGGTGGGGAGGTACGGGGGGCCGTGGAACTGCGCCATGGCGGCAACCGTACCGAACTGGCCATCTCCATCGAGGCTGACTGGCAGAATCAGGGTCTGGGCGGCATGCTGGTCCGCCGGGCCTTCACCATGGCCCGCAACCGGGCCCTGCGCGGGGTGGAATTCTACTGCCTTGGCGATAATCACCGCATGCTGCGCATCGCGGGCCGCCTCTCGGCCCTGGTCAGCTTCGATGGCGGGGAGGTGCATTGCGACTTTCAGCTGGCGCCCGCCGACGCCTTCTCTCTGGCGTTGGAGGCGATGGACCGGGGCGGGTCGGCCCTGACCATGATGCTGGAACCGGCGGGATTGCCGCGCGCCGCCTGACCCGCGCGCGTTTCACGCTTCGCGAAACGGATTTCACGAAACGCGCTGCCGGTTGCACGAAGCCTCTGTTTACCGGTCCCGGTCGGCTGGGCGATGGGATGTCCATCCATACCAGCCACGGGACCCTCACAGATGCGCCGCGTCTTGCTTTCCGCTTTCGCCCTTTCCCTTCTCGCTGCCTCCACGGTCCCGATGGCGATGGCCGCCGATGTCACGGTCATCGTCACCGACGCCGAACCCAATGGCCGCGGTGTCTTCGTGCAGCTCTGCACCCAGGAGGAATTCCTGAAACGCTGCACCCTGCGCGATAAGGCGGCGGCGAAGGATGATACGGTCCGCTTTGTTTTCAAGGATGTGCCGCCGGGTGCCTATGCCGCCACCGCCTTTCAGGACGTGAATGATAATGCCAAGCTGGACCGGGGCCTGTTCGGCGCACCCAGCGAACCCTGGGCCGTCAGCCGGGATGCCAAGGGCCGCATGGGTCCGCCCGTCTTTGAGGATGCCAAGGTGGACGTCACCGACAAGCCCCTGACCCTAGAAATGGACCTGGATTGAGCTTGTCGTCAGGACAAGTTCGCCATTGCGGCGGCGGCACATCCAGGCCAAGCAGAGGGCGTTCATCCCTCTTATAAGGCAGTCCCCATGCGGCGCATCGGTATCATCGGCGGCATGAGCTGGGAATCCACCCAGCTTTACTATCGGCTGATCAATGAACGGGTGCGCGCGGTACGGGGTGGGCTATCCTCGGCCCCGCTGCTGATCCATTCGGTCGATTTCGCCCCCGTCGCGGCCATGCAGGCGGCGGGCGACTGGGATGGGCTGACCGCCATGATGGTGGGCGCCGCCCGTGACCTGAAGGCGGCGGGGGCAGAGGCGCTGGCCATTGCCACCAACACCATGCACAAGATGGCGGACGAGGTGGTGGCCGCCACCGGCCTGCCCCTGATCCACATTGCCGATGTGACGGCGGCGAACATCTGCGCCGCCGGCCTGTCCCGCGTGGCGCTGCTGGCCACCCGTTTCACCATGGAACAGGATTTCTACCGCGCCCGCCTGTCCGCCGGCGGCCTGGATATCCTGACCCCGGAAGAGGCCGACCGGACGGAGGTTCACCGCGTCATTTATGAGGAACTGTGCCGGGGCGCGGTGAAGGACAGTTCCCGCGACAGCTACCGACGCATCATCGCGGGACTGCGGGCGGCAGGCGCCCAGGGGGTGATCCTGGGCTGTACCGAGATCACGATGCTGATCGGGCCGCCAGATACCGACCTGCCCTTGTTCGATACGACCGCCATCCATGCGGCGGCGATTGCCGATTGGGCGATGGGTTAATTCACCAGATCAAGGCGGCAGTTGATGCGGTCAATCTGTTCACGCAGCCGGTCTACTTGTGCCTGGAGGTGTGCGACGGTTTAGGCGTCGCCACTATGATCCCGCCGGATAATCGCAATTCCGCGCGCCAGATCGTTCATACGTTGCCCATGTTCGGCCTGTGTCTCACGGATTGCCGTAATGTCGCCGCGCATCGCGCGCAGCATTTCCAGGACAAGATTGATCGGTTCCGTGCTCATAGCCGTGCCCGCGCTGGTGTTCTATCATTATGGCACAGTCCACGGGTTTGGTGCAGAGCCTATGACTTTCTCACCCCCGCGCCCGCGGATGCGCGTCGGCATAAACGGCCAGCAGCTTTTCCGTATCGACATCGGTATAGCGCTGGGTGGTGGACAGGCTGGCATGGCCCAGCAAATCCTGGATGGCGCGCAGGTCGGCGCCACCGCCCAGCAGATGGGTCGCAAAACTGTGGCGCAGCGCATGGGGCGTGGCACTGTCGGGCAGTTGCAAGGCACCGCGCAGGGCCTGCATCTGCTTGCGCGCCACCGATGCGTTCAACCGGTCGCCCCGGCTGCCCACGAAGATGGCGTCCGTTCCCTGCCAGGGGCAGGCCTCCAGATAGGTTGCCACGGCCTCATGCACGGCGGGCAGCACCGGCACCTGCCGTTCCTTTGACCCTTTGCCCAGCACGCGCACCGTGGCCGACCCCGGTGGCAGGTCGTTGCGGTTAAGCGCCAGCGCCTCTGAAATACGCAGGCCACAGCCATACAGCAGGGTGAACAAGGCCCGGTCGCGCAACCCGATCCAGGGGGCATCTGGCAGGCTGGCCGCCTCATCCAGCAAAGCCCCCATATCCTTCTCATGCAGCGGGCGGGGCAGCGATGATTTCAGCTTCGGCGCCTTCAGCGCTCCGATATGGGGATTATGGACGATGCCGTGACGGTCCAGCCATTTGAACAGATTGCGCACGCCGGAGATGCCGCGCGCCCGTGTGACGGCCTGCGCCCCTTCCATGGCGCGCGCGGACAGCCAGGCGCGGAATTCCATCAAGGAGATGTTGCCCAGATCATTCAGGCCCGGCTTGCGTTCCCGATAGTCGGCCATGAAGGCCAGAAACTCGGCAAGGTCGGTATTATAGGCGCGGATGGTCGCCGGGCTGGCGCCCTTTTCCGTGCTCAGCCAGCGCTGCCAACCCGCGATGGCATCCTGCAGATCGGCCTGCGCCGCAAAGCCCAGGCTGACGCTCACCATGCTGGTGCCGGGTCCAGATAGGCTGCGATGACGCGTTCCACCACACCCGACAGGAACAGCAGCAGGTCTGTCGCCTGTCTGGGATGGAAGGTTTCCGGTTCGGCGGAGCCAAAGGCCAGCAGGGCGGGTGTGGCCTCTTCCCCTTCGCCCAGGCGCAGGCGGACCAGGGCCTGGCTGCGGATCAGGCCGGCCTGATGGCCCCAAACCTCGACCGATCCCAGGATATCCGATTGCAGGGCCACATCGGCGCGGCCCATGACGCGGTTGATGGTGCCATGATGGGCCATGCCCAAGCCGGCGGGGCCGATGCTGGCGATGGGGCCTTCGGGCTGTTCCACCACCAGGGCCGCCCCATCCAGGTCCAGCAGGACCGCCAGATCGCCGGTGATGGCCTGCACCATCGCCTCCAGCCCCCGGCAGGACAGCAGATGCAGGACGGCGGCATGAACGCGCCGCAAATTCATCATGTTGGCGCGGGTCGTATCGACCAGCAATTGCTGCTGATCGGAAAGCCGTCCCACCTCGCCCCGCAGCTTTTCCAGAATGCGTTCGCGGATATCGACGATACCCTGGCCCAATTCCGGGGCGGTGGGGGCCAGCAGATGGCGCAGCAGGTCGGGCCGCCGCGCCAGGAAATCAGGATGGTCCATCAGAAAGGCCGCCACATCCTCGGCCGTCAGTTCATCCATCGGGTTGGTGGTGATCTGTCCGGGTCCGGTGGTCATGCGGCCTTTCCTTCATCCTTATTATTATCGTTGTCGAAGCCCGACCTTGCGTGGTGGATCAGCCGCGCTTGGGCAGGGGCTGGTCCAGGATGGACTGGCCGGTCTTGGCCCAGTCGGACACGAAGGTGGCCAGACCCTTGTCGGTCAGCACATGGTTGCCCAACTGGCGGATGACGCTGGGCGGCATGGTGGCGACGTGGGCGCCCATGCGGGCCGATTCCACGACATGGATCGGGTTGCGCACCGACGCGACCAGCACTTCCGTCGTGAAGGCCGAGTAGTTGGAATAGATCTCGACGATTTCCTGGATCAGGTTCAGGCCGTTCTGACCGATATCATCCAGGCGGCCCACGAAGGGGGAGATGAAGGCGGCACCGGCCTTGGCGGCCAGGATGGCCTGGGCGGCGGAGAAGCACAGGGTCACATTGACCATGGTGCCTTCATTGGCCAGCGTGCGGCAGACCTTCAGGCCGGCCGGCGTCAGCGGCACCTTGACCGCCACGTTCGGGGCGATCTGGGCCAGATAGCGGCCTTCCTTCAGCATCGTGTCGAAATCGGTGGCGGCCACTTCGGCGCTGACCGGGCCTTCGACGACGTCGCAGATCTCGGCGATCAGTTCCACGAAGTTGCGACCGGCCTTGGCGACCAGCGACGGGTTGGTGGTGACGCCATCCAGCAGGCCAGTATCGGCCAGATCGCGGATTTCGGCGAGGTCGGCGGTATCGACGAAGAACTTCATGGGAGCGGGTCCTGACGGGCGATGAAAAGGGCGTCCGGGCCGCACGCCCGAACATGCGCGGGAAACTACCAATATCCCGCCCCCGTCGCCAGCCTGGGCGGTCCCTGTTGCGCGCATGGGTGGGCGGCGATGGGGATTCTGACAAAAGCCGGGGTCCTCATCAAGGGCTTGTCCTTGGCAAGTGCCCAGTACCCCCGTATTTTGTCGGCGGATACTGGTGGAGGGATGGCGATGAATGCGGCAGTACGGCTTCGGGCGGTGGATGCGGACGATCTGCGGGTGGTTTCCGCCCTGTTGCAGGATGCGATCATCCCCATCGCCGATCTGGCCTTTCTGCCCGAAGACCGGATGTTCGTCCTGCTGGCCAGCCGGTATCAATGGGAAGGCCCTGCGCCCGATGGCGGTCCCACGCCCGATGAAGGCGGGGAGGGGCCGTCGCGCATCCGCTGTGCCGTGCGTTTCACGGGCGTTGAGAAGGTGAAACGGCGCGGCGTGGACCTGACCCGGCGCGGACAATTCCTGTCACTGCTGGCCCTGGAACTGTTGGAGGGGGCGCTGCTGCTGCGCCTGTCGGGGGGCGCCGATATCCGGCTGGAGGGGGACGCCATCGAATGCCGGATCGAGGATCAGGGCGAGCCCTGGCCTGCCTCCCGCCGTCCGGACCATCCGCAAGCCTGATAAGGATCAGAACAGGCTGAGGATTCGTTGCTGCTGCTGCGTCATGAGGCTCACCATGGTTGTGGCGAGCTGCAGCCGCACGTCTGCTGTCAGTACCTTCGCACTTTCCACATTCTCGTCAGAAGCCAACAGCTTCCGGGAACCGTCGCGCAGCACCTCGGTGAACTGGCTGGTAAAGTCAGCCCGTGTATTGAGCATGTCCATATTCACATCCAGGCGGCGCAATGACGACATCAGACGGCTGTCTGCGCGTTCCAGATCCTCCATCGCGGCATAGACATCCTGGCGGTCGCGCCAGCCATTCGCGGCATTGTCGATACCAAGTCCCAGCGGCCCGCTGCCCAGATTGACCGCTTGGATCTCCAGCGTGCTGCTACCCTCGGCATTGAGATTGACGGTGAGATCATTCTCGGGTGTGCCGACACTGACCTGTTCTGTCGTCATGGTGGCCTTCTCCCCCAACGAACTGCTGCGCACGGTCAGTTCGGCAGCGCGGCTGATGGTGCTGCTCATGGCGGCGACCCGCCAGGAATAGGAACCGGCCCCAGCGATGGCATCGAACTGCAATGTGGCGCCAGTGGACAATGTGGTGCTCACTGATCCTGCGCTGTTGCCGATGGTCAGGTTACTGGTTGCGGAAATGCTTCCATCCATCGCGTTCTGCGAGACGGACAGGGTCCGCAACCCAAGGCCGCCGCTGTCATTTGCGCCAACTGTCACGCTGACATTGCTGTCTGTGCTGAAACCAGACCAGCCTTCGAGATTGTTGAAGCCGCTGACGGCGGCGCTGGCGGCATCATCGGCAACGGCGTAGGCGTTCAGCCCCACATGCACATCAATCAGGCGGCTGCCTGCACTGCCATCCTTGTTGAACAGGCCAATGGTTGCGCCGTTATTAACCCCGCCCTGAAGAGTGATGGTCACGGGCTGGCCATCGCCCTTGTCGGTTACCGTGCCATTGAAGGTGCCGCCCAGACCATCGTTGATATTGACGGTCCTCTTGTTGCCGGACAGTGCGCCATAGGTTACCGACAGTTGCGCGCTTTGCCGCCAGCCCTGCGTATAGGGGTTGGCGAACTCTCCGGCATCGAAATCGCCGTCCGCGACGGTAGTCAACCCGCCTGTTCCGGCGCTGCGGTTATAAAGGAACACGGCATTGCTGGTCTGTCCGGCCAGGGCGCCGGGCTGAATTGCGATGCTGCCCTTGCTGGCCCGGGGATCATCCCCGCCGATGATCGCTGCGTTCTGGGCGCCATCGATCTGGGACCAGACGGCACTACCGCTGCCGACCCTGGCATACTGGTTCAGGACATAGGCCCCGGCGCCAAAGCCCGACCGCGCGGCTTCCAGCCTGACAAAGCTATCTTCCAGATCCTCCGTCGTGGGGCGACCGAGGGAGAGGGTGCCGGTCATCGACCCCAGATCGCCTGTGACGCCGCCCGAGGTCTCGGCAGCGCCTTGAATGGTCTTGGGATCAACGCCCAGGCGGACAGTGCCCGCCGGGAACCGGAAACTGTTCTCCC
>JAEMSB010000758.1 GCA_016463045.1 Niveispirillum sp. | reverse complement strand
CAGAACAGCCCACGATTCCCGTTCGTGATGATCATGATGCGCACCGGTGGACGGCCATGAAGGGAACCATCATACGGGATTCCCTACCGTTTCGCATCTGAACTTTGTTCATATTTGCCCACCGCCCCGTCCTCGCTCCGGAAACGGAATGGCAAAAAGCGAACATAGTAAGAACATTCGCGCTTGGCGAATGAGAACAAAGAATGTACAACAGGTGCAGTTGAACGGGCATGCACATCCGTGCGAGAAGGAAGGGGACAATAATGTCGGCAGCTCCACTCCGTCTGGTTGAAACACCCATGGACAAACAAAAAGCTCTGGATGCGGCTCTTGGCCAGATCGAACGCGCGTTCGGCAAGGGCTCCATCATGAAGCTCGGCGCCAAAGAGGCATTGACGGAGACGGAGGTGGTTTCCACCGGCTCCCTGGGCCTCGATATCGCGCTGGGCATTGGTGGCCTTCCACGTGGCCGCATCATCGAAATCTACGGGCCGGAAAGCTCGGGCAAGACGACGCTGGCCCTGCACGCCATCGCGCAGGCGCAGAAGAATGGCGGCGTCTGCGCCTTCGTCGACGCCGAACATGCGCTTGATCCATCTTACGCCCGCAAGCTGGGCGTGGATGTGGATGAGCTGCTGATCTCGCAGCCCGACGCCGGCGAGCAGGCGCTGGAAATCGCCGACACGCTGGTGCGCTCCGGCGCCATCGACGTGCTGGTGGTGGACTCGGTCGCGGCCCTGGTGCCGCGTGCCGAACTGGAAGGCGAAATGGGCGACAGCCATGTCGGCCTGCATGCCCGCCTGATGAGCCAGGCTCTGCGCAAGCTGACCAGCTCCATTTCCAAGTCGCGCTGTCTGGTGATCTTCATCAACCAGATCCGCCACAAGATCGGGGTGAAGTTCGGCAACCCGGAAACCACGACGGGCGGCAACGCGCTGAAATTCTACGCCTCCGTCCGCCTGGATATCCGCCGCATCGGCGCCATCAAGGACCGGGAGACGGTGACCGGCAACCAGACCCGCGTGAAGGTGGTGAAGAACAAGATGGCGCCGCCCTTCCGCGTCGTCGAATTCGACATCATGTATGGCGAGGGCGTGTCCAAAGTGGGCGAACTGCTGGACCTCGGCATTCAGGCCGGCGTGGTGGACAAGTCGGGCTCCTGGTTCTCCTATGACGGGCAGCGTATCGGTCAGGGCCGTGAAAACGCCAAGACCTTCCTGCGCACCAACCCGGCCGTGGCCGACAGCATCGAACAGAAGATCCGTGCGAATGCCGGCATCGTGGCGGGTGCCATGATGGGCACGCCGGAGGCGGATGGCGACGCGTCCAGCCCGGAATAATGCCGGACCGCATATCAATGCACGTTCAGCTGGGGAGGCGGGAAACCGCCTCCCTTTTGCTTTTCGGGGCGCTTCGATCCTGATGGCCCGTGCAACACACCCTGCATTTCTGTTGCACGATGTTTCACATGACCGTGGCTGTATCGTTTTTTACCCCCCAACATGGCCCCCATGGGCAGGCGGGCATGGACAGGGCGGCACTGGCCACGGTAAAACCCACACCCCATATTGTCGCGACCCAAGCAGCTGCCAGGCCGTCATCCCATGTCCAAGAAGACCGTCAACGAAATCCGTTCCACCTTCCTCGACTATTTCGGGAAGAACGGCCACGCCATTGTCGACAGCTCGCCGCTGGTCCCGCGCAATGACCCGACGCTGATGTTCACGAATGCCGGCATGGTGCAGTTCAAGAACGTCTTCACGGGCCAGGAACTGCGCCCCTATAACCGCGCCACCACCTCGCAGAAATGCGTGCGCGCGGGCGGCAAGCATAACGACCTGGACAATGTCGGCTTCACGGCGCGCCATCACACCTTCTTCGAAATGCTGGGGAATTTCTCCTTCGGCGACTATTTCAAGGC
>JAEMSB010000241.1:6492-7048 GCA_016463045.1 Niveispirillum sp. | reverse complement strand
GGTGGGGGGAGGGGCCGGGGGGCGCATGCGGAAACCTGCCAGAACGGCGCTGCTTACTTCTTGGCCTTGGTGTTGGTGCCGTCGAAGGCGGCCATGCTGCCGCCGGCGGCTTCACAGGCTTCCTTGGTCATGGCCTTGAAATCCTGGCCGCTATAATCGACCTTGGACTGGGTGGCGCAGGAATGACCAGCGGCCTTGTTGGCGCAGTCATTCTCGCCGGCCTTGGAAACGCCATAGCACTTCACCTTTTCCCCCTCAGCGGCATGGGCCGGGGCGGCGATGGCGGCCAGCGACAGGGCACCGGCAACGGCGGCACCAAGGGTCAGGGCGGTCAGGCGGACGGAAGTCGACATGGGTGCATTTCCTTTGAACGGGGTCCAGGGAGAAGCGGCGCCGTCATCGGCGTCCGTATCTCTCCATTCGCTGCCGGTTGGCGAAGGTTACGCCGGGAGCCAGAAAAACTTCGGCGACTATGAAATTCTCGATGCCGGCCTGCTTAAGCCATTGAGCTTTTATCGGAATTCGGCCAGCCTCTCCATGGGTCAACCGACTGTCG
>JAEMSB010000241.1:0-6482 GCA_016463045.1 Niveispirillum sp. | reverse complement strand
GAGGGCGTGGCGCATGGCAGCTGACAGCTGGCACTTATGGCCGGCCCGGGCCTTGCGCACGGCGACGGACCTGTTTCTGCCTGCTCCGATGCGCGAACGCGGCTTTGATGAGAAGGCGCTGCTGCGTGCTCGCGCCTTCATCCGCGTTACCCTGCTGATCCTGACCGGTATCCTGGTGCTCTACACCGTCTGGGCTGTGAATGAGGGGCCGTTCGATCCCGTCAGCCTGGCCTGGGCTGTCTACGCGCTGCTGGTCGGTGGCAATCTGGTGCTGGTGCGCCTGACCGGGCGGTTTCATGAGATCACGATTGCCAATAATCTGGCGGGTCTCAGCCTGATCGCCATCCTGCTGCATTTTACGGACGGTATCGCCTCCCCCCTGGTGCCGCTGTTCCTGACGGCCCTGGCCACCACGGGCAATTTCGGCGGCAACCGCGCCATCCTTTACTTCTTCTCTGGCTTCCTGGCCGTGATCTGCGGCACCTACGCCTGGCAGCTCTATAGCGGGGAAGCACCCGCCGATATCCACAGTCGATTCGCCTTTCTGCTGACGGCGCTGCTGTTGCTGGTGCTGGCCAACCTGTCCTCGCAATCGGCCCGCACCAAGACGCGGCGCATGCTGGCGCAGGCCCGCGACGCTGCCATTGAGGGGCGCCGTAGGGCCGAAAAGACCCTGGTGGATCTGCGCGAGGCACAGGAACAGATGATCCTGCAGGAAAAGATGGCCAGCCTGGGGTCGATGGTGGCCGGCGTGGCGCATGAGGTGAACACGCCTGTGGGTCTGGCCGTCACCGGCGCCTCGCAGTTGCGCACAGAAACCGCCAACATCATGGCGCTGGCGGCGCAGGGACAACTGCGCCGCTCCACTTTCGATGAATATCTGCATGTGGTGGATGAAATGGCGACCCTGATTGAAAAGAATGCCACCCGTGCTGCCGAACTGATCCAGTCGTTCAAGGAAGTGGCGGTGGATCAATCGTCCGATGCCCGCCGCCCCTATGACCTGCGGGCCTATGCGGCGGAGGTGCTGGCCAGTCTGGCGCCCCGCATCCGCCATGCCGGGCACAAGGTGGAAATGGCCGTGCCCGACGGCATCGAGATGGATGGCCATCCCGGTGCCATGGCCCAGGTCATCACCAATCTGGTGATCAATTCCATCGTCCATGCCTATCCGGACGGGCGGCGCGACGGCACCTTGCGTCTGACCGCCCGCGTGCTGGATGGCGACCGGGTCGAACTGGCCTATAGCGATGATGGGCAGGGCATTCCCCGTGAACTCTGGCCCCGCATCTTCGAACCCTTCTTCACCACGCGCCGGGGCACGGGCGGGTCCGGCCTGGGTCTGCATCTTCTGTATAATATCGTGACGGTGCGGATGGGCGGTACGGTGCGGGTGGGTGCCGCCCCCCAAGGCGGGGCCCTGTTCACCCTGAACTTCCCCCGGATCAGCCCTGGAAAGCCCCCGGAACCGGCCCCGGCTGACCTGTCCACCGACCATGTTGCAGTGCAATAATGCGACTGGGACAGGGCTATCGCGGACCCTTGGCTTGCGCCGCCGGTACGCTTCCGCCTAAGCTTCCGGCGTGATGGCGACAAGCAGGGGCCGGATCCGGACCCCGCACGTGTGAGGAGAGGAACCATGGTCGAAGTGGTAATTGCCGGTGCAGCCCGCACCCCGATCGGCGCGTTCAATGGCGCGCTCGGGTCCGTGCCCGCGCACAAGCTGGGCGAAGTGGCCATCCGCGCCGCCCTGGAACGCGCCAAGACCGACGCGGCGGAAGTGAACGAGGTGGTGCTGGGCCATGTGCTGACCGCCGCCCTGGGCCAGAACCCGGCCCGTCAGGCCGCGATTGCCGCCGGCATTCCGGCAGGCCGCACCGCCTATGCCATCAACCAGATCTGCGGCTCTGGCCTGCGCGCGGTCGCGCTGGGCTATCAGTCGCTGCTGCTGGGTGACACCGATATCGTGGTGGCCGGCGGTCAGGAGAGCATGAGCCTGTCCCCGCATGCCATGTATATGCGTGGCGGCACCAAGATGGGCGACACGTCCATGGTCGACACCATGATCAAGGACGGCCTGTGGGACGCGTTCAACAATTACCATATGGGCCAGACGGCGGAAAACGTGGCCGCCAAGTACGGCATCACGCGGGAGGAGCAGGACGCCTTTGCCGCCGCCTCCCAGAACAAGGCCGAAGCCGCCCAGAAGGAAGGCCGCTTCAAGGATGAGATTGCCGCCGTGACGGTGGCCGGCCGCAAGGGCGATGTCATCGTCGATACCGACGAATATCCCAAGCACGGCACGACCATCGAAACGCTGGCCAAGCTGCGCCCCGCCTTCTCCAAGACGGGTTCCGTCACCGCCGGCAACGCCTCGGGCATCAATGACGGGGCTGCCGCCCTGGTCCTGATGCGCGCCGACAATGCCGCCAAGCGTGGCGTCGCCCCGCTGGCCCGCATCGCGTCCTGGGCCACCGCCGGCGTCGATCCCACCATCATGGGCACCGGCCCGATCCCGGCCAGCCGTGAGGCCCTGCGCAAGGCCGGCTGGTCCATCGACCAGTTGGACCTGATCGAAGCGAACGAGGCGTTTGCCGCCCAGGCCATCGCGGTCAACCGCGACCTGGGTTTCGACACCTCCAAGGTGAACGTCAATGGCGGCGCCATCGCGCTGGGCCATCCGATCGGTGCATCGGGTGCGCGCGTGCTGGTGACGCTGCTGCATGAAATGGTGCGACGGGATGCCAAGAAGGGTCTGGCAACCCTTTGCATCGGCGGCGGCATGGGCGTTGCCCTCTGCGTCGAACGCGACTGACGACAGTTTAAGCGGGGGTGCCAAAAGCACCCCCGTTCGCTTTCAGGGATCAGACTGCCCTGAGGCATATCAAGGCGGCAAACCGCCGCCGGTATTAAAGTTCAATGATTTACAGCCGGCCTGAAGGCCACAACAACGGGGGAAACAAAATGGCACGAGTGGCATTGGTGACGGGTGGTACGCGCGGCATTGGCGAGGCGATTTCCGTCGCGCTGAGGGATGCCGGCTACATCGTCGCCGCAAATTACGCCGGCAATGACACGGCCGCCGCCGAGTTTACCGAACGCACGGGCATCAAGGCCTATAAGTTCGACGTGTCGGACTTCGACGCGGTGAAGGCGTCCGTCGCGCAGATCGAGGCGGAGCTGGGTCCGGTCGACGTGCTGGTGAACAATGCCGGCATCACCCGCGACGGCACCATGCACCGCATGACGTTCGAGCAGTGGAACGCCGTCATTCAGACCAACCTGACCAGCTGCTTCAACACCTGCCGCGCGGTCATCGACGGCATGCGCGAGCGTAACTTTGGCCGCATCGTCAATATCGGTTCGATCAATGGTCAGGCCGGCCAGTACGGTCAGGTGAACTACGCCGCCGCCAAGTCGGGCATCCATGGCTTCACCAAGGCCCTGGCCCAGGAAGGTGCCGCCAAGGGCATCACGGTCAACGCCATCGCGCCCGGCTATATCGACACCGACATGGTCCGCGCCGTGCCCGCCGACGTTCTGAAGAAGATCGTCGCGAAGGTCCCGGTGGGCCGCCTGGGCCAGGCCTCCGAAATCGCCCGTGGCGTGCTGTTCCTGGTGGCGGACGAAGGCGGCTTCATCACCGGCTCGACCCTGTCCATCAATGGCGGCCAGCATATGTATTAAGGTGCAACGGGCGGGTGCTGGAAGAGGCACCCGCCCGTGTCGCAGAGGGCGCGATGGCCCAATTTTGTAGCGCGGATTAGCAAAGCGGAAGCCGGCGGATTACGCTTCGCTAATCCGCGCTACGATCCATCATCGGTACAAAGTCCCTGATAACGCCATCCGGGAGGGACAAATCATCATCGACCCGTAAACCAACCAGATCGCCATAGCCCACTGGTTGATGAGATCCGGGTCTAATGCCGGTCAGCAGGCTGATGAGGATGCGCCTCAAATCCCCTATATGGTCAAATCCGCTCAGGTTCATGCCTCCCAAGATCCTCATAAATGAGTATGTTGGGGCAGATTGTTCGTCAACTCCCACCTGTGCCCCCCCATGTCCCCTACCACCCATCCCCGCGTCGGTGTCGGCTGTCTGGTCTGGAAGGACGGGCAGGTGCTATTGATCCGGCGGGGCAAGCCGCCCGGCTATGGCGAATGGTCCCTGCCCGGCGGGTCGCAGGAACTGGGGGAGACGCTGTTCGCGGCGGCGGAGCGGGAGGTGATGGAGGAGACGGGCATCACCGCGCGGGCGCGGTCCATCCTGACCGCCGTCGATAACATCGTTCATGACGCCGAGGGGCGGTTGGCCTTCCACTACACCATCGTGGATGTGGAGGCCGACTGGATCGCCGGTGCGCCGGTGCCCGGCGATGACGCGCTGGATGCCCGCTGGGCCGACCTTGCGGCGTGCGAGGTGCTGGTGGCGTGGGAGCCGTTGAAGCAGGTGCTGCGCGACGCCTTCGCCCGCCGCTAACTATTGCTGGCGCGCGGCCTGGATTATAGGATCAAGGCACATCCTGGACAGATGTGCCTTGATCCTTTCCATTCTGACATTCCGTGCAACACACCTTTATTTTGGGTTTCACCCTGTTGCACGCAATCTGAAAAATCAGTCCCAGCGCCTCAATGGCTCAGCACCTGACCCAGGAAGGCCTTGGTGCGGTCACTCTGCGGGGTATCGAAAAACTGGTCGGGCGGAGCCACTTCCACGATCTCGCCCTTGTCCATGAAGACCACACGGTCGGCCATGCGGCGGGCGAAGCCCATTTCGTGGGTGACAACCAGCATGGTCATGCCGGACGCCGCCAGATCGCTCATCACGTCCAGCACTTCCTTGACCATTTCAGGGTCCAGCGCGCTGGTCGGCTCGTCGAACAGCATGATGGACGGGTCCATGCACAGCGCGCGGGCGATGGCCACGCGCTGCTGCTGCCCGCCCGAAAGCTGGCCCGGATATTTCAGGGCCTGGTCGGGGATGCGGACCCGTTCCAGCAGCTGCCGCGCCTTGGCCTCCGCCTCCGCACGCGGCATCTTCTTCACCCACATCGGGGCCAGGACGCAATTCTCCAGGACGGTCAGATGCGGGAACAGGTTGAACTGCTGGAACACCATACCCACGTCGCGACGGATACTCTCCACATGGCGCACGTCATCGTCCAGCGGCACACCCTTCACGATGATGTCGCCAGCCTGATGTTCCTCCAGCCGGTTGATGCAGCGGATCGTGGTGGATTTGCCGGACCCAGACGGCCCGCAGATCACAATCCGCTCCCCCTTGGCGACCGACAGGTTCACGTCGCGCAGCACATGGAAGGCGCCATACCATTTATTGACGCCGCGCAGTTCGATGATGGCTTCGGTGGTCATTCAGAAAACTCCGTGTCGAAGCGACGGGCGGTGATTGTGGCAAACATGGTCAGCATCACAGCCCTCACCGCCGCCTCCCCTGCCCAAGGACGGTCTCCAAATACCGGCTGTAGCGGGACAGCGCGTAGCAGAACAGCAGGTAGATGACGCCCACAAACAGATAGGCTTCCTTGTAGAAACCGCGCCAGGCCGGGTCGGTCAGGGCGGCCTTGGCCGTGGACAGCAGGTCCAGCAGGCCGATGACGATGACCAGGCTGGTATCCTTGAAGCTGGCGATGAAGGAATTGACCAGCGGCGGGATCACCAGCGACAGGGCCTGCGGCAGGATGATCAGGCGCTGTCGCTGCCAATAGCCCAGACCCAGGGCCTTGGCCGCCTCCACCTGTCCCTTCGGGATGGCCTGCAGGCCGGCGCGCACCACCTCGGCCACGTAAGCCGCAGAAAACAGACAGATGCCAATCAGGGCGCGCAGCACCTTGTCGATGGACACGCCCGCCGGCAGGAATAGCGGCAGCATGACCGACGCCATGAACAGGATGGAGATCAGGGGGACGCCGCGCACCAGCTCAATATAGACAACCGACAGGCCGCGCATGACGGGCAGGTCCGACGTCCGGCCCAGCGCCAGCAGTACACCCAGCGGGAAACTGGCCACCAGCCCCACGATGGACAAGGCCAGGGTCAGCGGCAGACCGCCCCACAGCTCCGTGGGCACATAGTCCAGGCCCAGCACCCCACCGAACATCATCAGCGCCGAAAAGCCGATGCCAACGGTCCAGATATAAATCAGCGGCCGGCCCCACAGGCGGCGATCCGCCGACAGGACCAAGGTGCCGATCATGGACAGGATGGCCAGCGTCGGGCGCCAATGCTGATCATCGGGGAAGGTCCCGAACAGGATGAAGCGCCACTTCTCCGCCAGAAAGGCCCAGCAGGCGCCACCCGCCTCCCGACAGGCCGCCGCATCGCCGGTCCAACTGGCCTTGACCAGCGCCCAGTCAATGACGCCGGGGATGGTACGGACCAGCACATAGGCAATCAGCAGCGTCAGCAGCGCATTGTACCAGGTGGAGAACAGATTGGCGCGCGCCCAGGCCACAGGACCCTGA
>JAEMSB010000757.1 GCA_016463045.1 Niveispirillum sp. | reverse complement strand
AGGTGCCGCGCTGCATACCCACGCCACCCATCTGCAATTTCTGCCAGGGCTGGAACCGCTCCACAGGCAGGCCCGCCTGTCCCTTGAACGCGGCCATGGGCTGGTACGTGCCGGAATAATTGCTCCACCATTCCAGCGCGCCATTATCGAATCGGGCTGTCCCGGCATAAAGCACGGGCCGCCCGGCGGCGATGGCGGCATGGCCCACTTTGGACGATACCAGTGTTTCCGCCTTGGCCTGCGTCTCCCCCGTTACCCGCACGAAATTATAGGTACCGTTGGGCCGGACCATAACGCCGCGCCCGCTGTCGCGCACCTGGAACATGTCGGCGGTGGCGCGGACCAGGGGATCACCCGCCGTCGCCGTCTGCTGCCCGCCGCTGGGTCCGGGGCGCAATGCCTCGAACGTCTTCTGCCGCTGTACCACGGCGGCACCCGCGCCCGCCGGCGGGGTCGGACGGGCTGGGATCGGGGGCTTGCGCGCAGCGTGGCCGGACATGCGGTCCTCGGGCTGGTGTATCAGTAGGGATGATAGGGGAACTGGGGTCCTGACTCAACCGGTGGCAGTCAGCGTCATGGGACCTGCACCGTCGCCTGCCCTGCGAAATTGATGGCGATCGACCCGCCCCAGGCGCACATGCATTTCGACGAGTTATTCAGCGCCGGCATATTGCCGATCAGCACCGTCGGCGCCCCCACGACCCATGGCGCCACCGTCATGGGAATGCAGGGCATAGGCGTCAGCACGCCCAGCGCAGCCGCCGTCGCCGCCGCCACCATCGGGTTGGCCATCGACATGCAGGTGCCGAACGGCATAACATTCATCATGGGCACGTAATCCATGATGTTGGCCGCAGGCATGTTGCAAGCCAGGGTGCAATTGGCGGGCAGCACCATCATGCTGCTGGGCGCCGCCCCCATGGAACATTGCAAAAGGGCGCCCATCACGACCTGCTGTCCCATGCCTTACCCGCCTTTCTTGCCAAACAGCTTCTGCCGCAACCCCGTCTTGGCCACCGGCCCTGCCAGCGGTGCCAGCGATCCCTGTGCCAGACCCTTGTCGAAGATCACCCGTTCCGGCTCCGTGCCTGCGGGCCCGAAGGTCAGCACCTCCCCATGCAGCAGGTTGGCCACATAGGTCGACCGGCGCAGCAGGCTGCCATCGGGATTGAACTCCTCTACCGGGCCATGCATCTGATCATCCTGCCAGGTTTCACGTCGGAACAAGGTGCCGTCGGGTCGGAAAATCCGGCTGTCGCCCGACCGTTTACCGCCTACGAAGCTTGTCACCGCCGTCAACCGTCCGGCGGGGTCGAAGCTGCGCACCTCCCCATGCAGCAGGCCGTTGACGTAGGACATCTGCACCGCCGGCCGTCCTGCCTGGAAGATGGTGGACGGCCCGTGCAGGGTGCCCTGGTGAAAGCTCATCCGCGACTCCGGCACGCCATCGGCGTCGAACGTCTCCATCACGCCCTGCAGAACTCCGCCTTGCATGGCATAGCGGCGGCGGACGGTTCCGGCCTCGTCCCGGTCCTCCATGGGCACCGGTGGTTCGGGTGGCGGGGCGGGTTGCTGCTGTTCGTCCATCACCGCCCCCTCAATTGATCTTCACCAGGCCACCCTTGACGGTCAGCATGCCGCCGCCATCGATGGTGCCCATGGCCGATCCCTTGACCGTGGCGCCGACATCGCCCTGCAACGTGGCGTTCAGGCCCTGCACCTTGGCATCGGTCGATGCCTTGGCCGTCAATGCCGTTCCCGCCTTCAGATCCATACTGGTACCCGACTGCACCGTCAGACCGGTGCCGGATTTCAGGGTCACCGATCCCCCCGCCTCGATGGTGATATTGCCATCAACCTTGAGCGAGAAATTACCGCTGACGGTCCAGGTGACCTTGTCCTTGTTGGTCTTGGTCTCCGCCC